>CAUWDF010000019.1:0-21887 GCA_963557245.1 uncultured Bulleidia sp. | reverse complement strand
GTGCCATATCTGCTCTGCCATGTTACTTCTTTGCTTGTTCATCCTCAAGATTCCCATCGACAATTTCAAAGTCTTCAAGCGGATATAAATAATCTTCATTTGTTTCATCTATCACACGATACCAATCTTGCTCTTTCCCAATGCATTCATAAATATGACCGTTAATCAGAGACAAAGGGCTATTTCTTTCCCCAATATATCTAACTTTCATCATCAAAATACCTCTTTACTTTCATCTCTACTATATCGTCATAAGATTGATACCAATGGACTTCAACATGGTATCTTTTTCCGTTATGTATAATATAACCATCTCCACGCTTTTTTTTCAAATATTTTGTTGAAATGTTATTTTTTGCTCCGATAAATGCTGCATCTCTAATTTCTGTATTTGTTCCATATCCTGCAATGGTCTTGATTTTTGTAATCGTTGTTCCTTGGACAAATTTAACATGATCCCCGTCGAGCGTTTTTACAGGATAATTCTTCCCAGCAGCGCCTACACTTCTTGGAATGATAATATCTTCTTCATATTTACGGAATCCACTTTTTTGTTTCTTATATTCCGAAGAAGATTCTCCGCCTTTACGGTACTGGTATGTCTTCTCACCATGATTGTTATATTCAATCTCACAATGACAGCCTTCGTGCCGTTCGAACATCCCCATCTTGACCGCTAGGTCATACGGTACGTTCTTTCCTGTTCTTGCTAAGCACCATTTACAAGTACGGCCTTCACTCAGTCCTACTCTGTCATATGTCCTGCTCACCGTCACATAAAAAACATCATAATATTATTGAGAAAAGACAAACTTCACAATTTTTCTGCATTTATCGCAACAGATTATGAATGCGATTTAAATCATTGTTTTGATCATTTCTTATTACGTTTGAATGTAAATTACCGCATAGATAACACAATAATCTAAAGAAAGAGCTTTATATCCACCATAATCTTATATATATTTCGTGTTATATTGGGATACATTTATTTTAATTCTGTATGTAATGCGACATATACATTCTTTGCAACTTCTTCTGGCACAATTTTAGAAATTTCTTCAAAACTTGCTTCTCTAAGCTTCGTAATACCACCAAAAGACTTTAAAAGTAATGACTTACGCTTTGGTCCAATTCCTTCTACTTCATCCAAAATAGACTTTGTTTGAGCTTTTGAGCGTAATTTTCTATGATATGTAATAGCAAAACGATGTACTTCATCTTGCATACGTGTTAATAAAAAGAATAATCCCGAGTTTCGATCCACCGGAAGGACTCTACCATCTGTATTCATTAGGCCATCTGTATTATGATGATCATTTTTAACAAGCCCCATAATTTTAATACGATCTGTCAAACCTAAAGAATCTAATATTTCGTATGCTGCATCGATTTGTGTTCGACCACCATCAACTAAAATACCATCTGGCATACGCCCACCATCTTTTAACAAACGAAAATAGCGTCTATAAATAACTTCTTTCATAGAATCCACATCACTATTCCCTGTATGAAGACGATACAATCGATAATCTTTTTTAGATGGTTGTCCACCTTCATAAACAACGCAAGAGGCGACTGTAAATGCTCCTGAAATATGTGAGTTATCAAATAGTTCAACTCGATTCATAGAGCATCCTGCTAATGCAGATAGCTCTTCTACCGCTTCATTACGCATACGCTCCTGCTTCTCTACCACATTGAATTTAAGATCAAGTTGTGTACGTGCATTTCCTTCTGCCATTTCAATTAAACGAGTACGATATCCTTTCTGCGGCAAAAAAATAGGAATCTCTAAAACCTCTTTTAACGCCTCAATATCTGTCCCAGCAGGTAGAACAAGTTCTTTGGCAACTGGATGATCTTGGTAATATTGCACCAAAAAAGAAACAAATTCTTCTTCTGCATCATCATATAATGGCTTTAGTTTATATTCTTTATTTAATATTGTTCCGTTGCGAACAAGCATTCCCGCAATCGCAAGATAACCTCTATCTGCATAATAAGCAAATACATCAATATTAACTCCGTTATCTTTTTCGATATTTTGGCGATCTCTTACAACAAAATGGATTGAGTCTAAGGTTTCTTTATATTGTTGAGCAAGTTCGAACTGAAGATTGTCTGAAGCTTGCATCATTTTAGCACGAAGATCCTGTTCAATAGCCTTTGTATCCCCATTCATAAAACGAACAATCCCTTCTGACATCTCTTCGTATTTCACCGAGGAAATTTCATACTGACATGGACCTAAACACTGACCGAGATGATAGTATAAACAAACTTTATCACCCAAATGCGTACATCTACGAAATGGATAGATTGTCTGTAACAGTTTTAAAGTGTTTTTTGCTGCAGTGGCATCTGGGAAAGGGCCAAAATATCTTGCTTTTTTATCCTTCTTTGTATCTCTTGCTATCATTAAACGAGGATATTTTTCTTTTGTCAATTTGATATATGGATAAGAAGAATCATCCATGAACTGAATATTATATTTCGGACGATTCTTTTTAATCAAATTAATCTCCAAAACTAGGGCCTCTTTTTCTGTCGCCGTTACAATAAAATCAAAATCATCAATATCCGAAACAAGTTTCGTTGTTTTGAAATTATGTACTCCTGAAAAATAGGAATTGACACGATTATGGAGATCTTTTGCTTTTCCAACGTAGATAATTTCTCCATTCTTATCTTTCATCTGATAACTTCCTGGCTTATGAGGAAGATTTTGTAACTTTGCACGCAAATATTCTTTATCCATATTTCACTCTAACTACTTCATAACAACGATGGTCGCACCTGTCCCACCTTCTTGTGGCATTCCAAGACGGAACTCTTTCACATTCGGATTTTTCTTCAGGCGTTCATGGACTGCTTTCCGCAGACGTCCTGTTCCATCACCATGAATAATACGGAAACTCTTTAAATCATTAAGCATCGCTTGATCCATATAGGAATCCATCTTATCCAACGCTTCATCAACATGTAACCCAATTAGATTTACTTCCTGTGGCATAGTTGCAAAGATATCTCTACCTGTATTAATTAAAATACGATTTTCTTTTTTCTTCTTCGGAATGACATGGATACTTGGATGCACCATATTCTTTTTCACGCGCATTTCGCGTCCATTCATACGAATTGTCATATCTTTTTTTCCGAGCTTAACAACTTCACACACCTGAGGATTGCCTTTCAATTCCACAGCATCTCCAACACGATAGGTAAACTCCATATTGTCATTTTCGGCCTCTTCTTCTATCTGTTCTAAAGCATTGAGCTGCTTTACAGCATCTAATGCCTCATGATATTTAACATCATCTTGACGTTTACGAATATTTTTTAATACTATCTTCGCTTCTTTGCGGACAGATTCAACATATCGATTCGCCTCTTCCTGAGCTTTGGCGCGGAAATTTTCTTTTTCTTTCGCAAATTGATCTTTTTCTTTTTCTAGTTTTGCTTTCTCAGACTCTACAGCTTGTAGTTTTTCAGCTAATTCTTCTTTTTGAATTTCAGCTTCGTTCAACTGTTGCTCAAGACGCTCGATCAATTCATCTTCTTGTGTCTTAGCCTGATTCTTTAAATAACGAGCATATTTTACAATAGAGGATGGAAGACCATATCTTTCTGCGACTTCAAACGCATTCGATTGCCCTGTTAATCCCTCAATATACTTATAAGTAGGAGCAAGCCGTTCCATATCAAACTGTACACTAGCAACAAGAATATCATCATGTCTTTTTCCATATGCCTTTAGTCGATCATAATGCGTCGTAATGACCCCCATGGTTCCTCTTGTGCGTAATTCATTTAAAATAGCAATTGCGAGTGCTTCGCCTTCTTGTGGATCAGTCCCAGAACCGATTTCATCTAAAAGAACAAGCGAATGACTTGTAGCACCAGAAATAACCTCTGCTTGTTTTGTCATATGTGCAGAAAAAGAAGATAAGGACGATACAACAGATTGATCATCACCAATATCAGCAAAAACATGATCAAAAAATGGAATCTCTGCCGCTTCTGCAGTTACTGGCATACCACAATAAGTCATAAGCACAAAAAGGCCAATTACCTTCATCGATACTGTCTTACCACCTGTATTCGGTCCCGTGATTAAAAGCATTCTTTTTTCTTTTGTAAGACGATAGGTATTTGACACAACTTTAGCAGAATCAATCAAAGGATGTCTCCCCTTCACAATCAAGAAGGAGCGATCCTCAGCTAAGGAAGCTACACATGCTTCTCGGTCTTTTCCCCATTGTGCTTTAGCAAAGATAGCATCCAATATAGAAGCTGTCTCTAAATTTGCTTTTTCTTCTTCGGCAACAAGAGCAATCTCTTTAGAACACATTTTCAAAATACGATTTATTTCTTCTTGTTCTTCTTGAACAAGCTGCTGACGACGATTATTCAATGGGACAAAAGGAGATGGTTCCACATAAGATGTCTGACCTGAAGAACTTTCTCCATATACCATTCCTCCAAATGAATTCTTGTCGGAAGCTTTTACTAGCACAACCGCTCTTCCACTACGATAGGTAACAATAGAATCTACCACCGATGATGAATGAGACGTAACAAATTTCTGCACCGCAGAAGAAATTTCACTATCTGTTCGACGAATCGAAATACGGATAGAACGAAGTTTATCGGATGCGCTATCCATTACTTCGCCATATTCATTAAAGCAATTAGAGAGTACTCTCTCTGTCTTTGTATGGACTGTTAAAGAACCAAATAACTCATTCAGTCCCGGATGGGGAACTTCAGTCAAAGTATGTGCATAATTGACCATATCTCGTATACCAGCAATAAAACGTAGTTCATCCAAACAATCTTGGATACTTAATACTCTATCCTTCAATGCATGATCTAATATAGAGGCAATATCTGTAATACCATGAAATGGTAACGTATCATACTTCACACAGCACTCTAATGCTTCTTTTATTTCTTGGTTATCACGGCGAATAACCAACTTATCAAATGAAGGTACCGTATGCTGAACTCTTTCTTTTCCTAATGAAAAAGCACAATATCTTTCTACTTCCTTCAAAATAACATTTAACTCTAAACTATTTTCTACACTCATATTATTCCTCATATTACTGTAATTCAGCAGCTTTGTCTTTGATCCATTGTTTGATACTACCAGCCGAATCACTTTGTTGTTTCATCCCGTCCATACTATTGCGAATTGCTTCTTTTGTCTCTTCTGGAAGTGTTTCAAACACTTCTTTAATTTCTTCTGCATTTGGAAGCACAGAAGGAATTGTATTTTCCATAAAGCGTTCGGAGCTATCAATCAGTGTTTGAATCTTCTTCATAGTTTGTGACATCTCTTCCGCTTGTTGAATTGGATTAGATTCAAAAGAAGATAAACAAGTTTCACTTATGGAACGAATCGGTCCAAGAAACGATTCTGCAATCACAGTTTCTCCTCCTTTAAAAAGTGGTAAAGAAAGAAAGATACTGAAAGCCGCACACCAAATAAATGCTTCTATTGCTCCAAACACAGCGCCAAGCAACGAGCCATTCACATCAAAAAGAACATCTCGTATCATACGAATAATAAGATCAATGATTGAAAGAATCAATTTCACACCAACAAATAATAATAAGAACCACACAATTTGATTAACAAAAGTAAGCAGCGGAGCAGCTATAGTAGACAAAAAAGGTATGGAATCAGAAATATGAAATATTACTATTTTACTTGCTAAAACATTTGAAAAAAAGCACGCAAAACCAAAGGATATGATTGTACTAAAGAGCGATAAAAATGATCTCAATAGTCCTTTGCGATATCCAGAAATAATACATAATGAAAAAAGAACAACTACAATAATATCAAATACGATTTTAAAACTAGCAATATCGATCATAAATAAAACTTTTATATCAGTCTATTACATCAGACTCCAAAATGGTACAATACCTCCATGACTAATACAGTATACACTTTACAACTAAATACAGAACAGCAACAAAAATTATATCAAGCCTGGGAAAGCTTTCAAGCCAAAGCACCTGCTTATGCAAAATGGCAACTACGCCCTGAAAATTGTGTTATAACATGCTATTCCTCTGGGAAGACTGTATTCCAAGGAAAAGATGCATATATCTATGCAGCAACGTTTCTAGGAGATGTAGATGAAAAAAAATCGAACCCCCAAAATAGTACTTATATACCCGACATATTGCCAGCAGCAGGAAGTGACGAAGTTGGAACTGGCGATTATTTTGGTCCAGTATGCGTTGTTGCAACAATTATCGATCAAGATACAGACTCCCTATTGCATGAACTAGGCGTTCGAGATTCAAAGCAACTGAATGACAAAGATATATGTAAAATTGCCCCAAAACTCATGCAAAGGGTTCCTTATTCTCTTTTAATCCTTGATAACGAAAAATATAATATCGTTCATGCACAGAACAATATGAATGCAATCAAATCTAAATTGCATAATAAAGCCTATGTCAACTTATTACACCGGACAGGGTTACCTGAATTTAAAGTGGTCGATCAATTTACTCCCGAATCTTCTTATTATCATTATCTGAAAGGAGAGCCAATTATTGTACGCGGTATTCATTTTGAAACAAAAGCAGAAGATAAATACCCTGCAGTAGGAGCTGCCTCTGTTATTGCACGCTACGCTTTCTTGCGTAAAATGCAAGAAATGGAAAAAGAATGGGACATGACATTTGCCAAAGGTGCTGGTCCAGCTGTCGATCTGTGTGCACGACAGTTCGTGGAGCGTTATGGAAAAGAAAACTTAAATAAAGTTGCAAAGATACACTTTAAAAATACTGAAAGAATCTAAAAATAGACAGTTTCCTCTCAACAAGACGAAACTGTCTTTCATTATTTAAAAACCTTCTTACCACTAAAATGGTATAGAAGGTTTCTTATCAATTGGATTGATTATGAATTTTCTCTACATGAATCTGTACCGTATCTTGTATGCGACATAACTCTACCCCTGCCGCTTTCAGCATTCGTTTGGAAGCAATGTTTGTATCGGCGCCATTGTACTTATCCGATTCATATACAATTTTCTTGATACCCGACTGAATAATTGCCTTCGCACATTCATTACATGGAAATAAGGAAACATAAATCGTACATCCTCGAACCGATCTAGGAGAATTTAATATAGCATTCAATTCAGCATGAACAACAAATGCATACTTCGATTGCAAAACGCCGCCTTCTCTCTCCCAAGGAAATTCATCATCTGAAACCCCACTAGGAAAGCCATTATAACCAATCGAAACAACACGATGATTTTCATCTACAATCACTGCACCAACCTGTGTATTAGGATCTTTCGATCGCATACCGGAAAGATGTGCTAGCCCCATAAAATATTCGTCCCAAGTAAGGACATCCTTAATTCTCTTCCCCATAATTGCCTTCCTTTAATGATTGTAAGAAAAACCCTCCATCATCATATATTTCATCCAAATTTATTGCAATTTTCTCTGCATGCTTTTTAAAACCTAATGATTCATATTGCTTTAATACAACTAGATCCGTACCAAGAAACCGTTCATCTTCAGCAATTTCACGATTATAATAACTAAAAACTCCTGTTCCAATCAAGAACAGAACAATCGCAACAAGCGAAAATTTTGACAGACTCTCACACCCATCAAACTTGAATAGAAGCATCGTCAAAAGAAGACCGCCGATAAAACCACCGACATGTCCTCGCCATGAAACACCAGGCATAAAGTTAATCATTAAGTTAATAAAATAAGTCTGAAATATCGCTTTTCTGACTTGTGGGATGCGAAATTCTCCAGAACGAATCCGTAAATAGGCATCACAAGCCATCAAACCATAAAGTGCACCAGACATACCAACTGTCAGAACATTTCCATCCGATGCGAAAAGATATAAAGAACTACACAAAGCGGATCCAAAAAATAGGATAGAGAACTTAACACTACCTAAATATGGCTCTAAAATTTTACCAAAAGATAATAGCGCCATCGTGTTCATCAAGAGGTGCAATATATTAATATGAACAAATGTTTCTGTAATCAATCGATACCATTCACCAGCTAAAATAAATGGTTTATAAAAAGCTCCTAGAACAATAGAACCTTCAATTGTATACTCTCCAAACAAATGTACTCCTACAAATACAAAAAGAGCGATTACAATTAATGTGTATGTTACATACGGACGTTTGTGATTTATCATTCTTATTTCTGCTTTCTGAGAATTTCTAACAATTTCTCAAAATATTCTGGTAATGGAGCCTCAAAAGTCATTTTCTTTCCCGTTCTAGGATGTTTCAGAGTCAAACGATAGGCGTGAAGTACTTGGCCTTGTGTATCAAGAATTTGACATTTTCTACCATATTTTTCATCGCCAACAACTGGATGATTGATAAACTTCATATGGACACGAATCTGATGTGTTCGCCCTGTTTCCAAAGAACAATCTAATAATGTCATATCTCCAAAACGTTCTATAACTTTAAAATGTGTACGCGCATCTCTAGAATTTTCTGATGTAACTGCCATCTTCTGACGATCTCTGCAATCACGACCGATTGGTGCATCAATCAATCCTGCCGCATTCGCAATATTGCCTTCTACCAATGCTAAATATTCACGATGACAAGTTTTATTTTCTAGCTGAGCTGCAATAGAACGATGGGCTTCATCATTTTTACATGCCACAATGCATCCTGTCGTATCTTTATCAATACGATGAACAATACCTGGTCGAATCTCTCCATTAATACCACTTAAGTCTTTACAATGATATAAAAGAGCATTGACTAAAGTACCTAAATAATTTCCAGGTGCTGGATGAACGACCATTCCCTTCGGCTTATTCACTACAATAATATCTTCATCTTCATATAAAATATCTAAAGGTATATTTTCTGGCTCAATATCCACACTCTGTAATTCTGGAACCTCGCATCCAACGACATCACCAGCTACAACTTTATAGGAACACTTGCATGGAGATCCATTGACTGTAATCGCACCTTCTTTTGCAAGATCCTGAATTCTTGTACGGGACAAGTCACTTACTGCTGTCAGATACTTATCCAGACGTTCTCCGCCTTCTTCTACTGTCCATTCCTGATAGCTCATTTTGTTTTCTGTTCCTTTCTTTCTTCCTGCCATGTTGCAATAATTAAAATAAATACACCTATACACAGTGCACAATCTGCGATATTAAATACAGGAAAATCATATCCCCAAATATAAAAATGCAAAAAATCTCTCACATATCCCAAAAATAATCGGTCAATCAAATTACCTGCAGCTCCACCAATCATAAGACTCAACGAAATCGAAGTAATCCGATCTGGTCTCTTGGCTAGGAGATACCAAATCATAACGCCAATTGCAACAACAGCAGCAAGTGACAATAAAATCTGAAATCCACTCAATAATGACCAAGCCATACCTGTATTTTGCAGATATGTAATGTGAAAGAACTTCTGAATAACCGGAATATCTTGCTGCACATACATATTTGATGCAATTAAAAATTTAGATATCTGGTCTAAAATAATAACAACCAACGCAATCGTACTAACCATTATTATTTCCTATCCTTTTGCACAAATAAAGCATACTTTTCCATTTCAAAAGGTTCATAGGTTGTTACTAACCTTTCATATGCTTTATCAAAATCATCAGAAGTATACGACTGATCCATTCTATCTTTGATAAGGTGATGGATGATTTGACTATTTGCATGCTCAAAAGCATTTTCACGTACCGCCTTTACCATTCCATTCTCATCGACAAGCACAATCTCATATCTTTCTTCTACAGAATCATCTAAACCATCAAATACGGATGGATCTACATCTTTCACACAGAATGGCAAATCACTTGGTTCTAAGCAATCAAAAATTTCCAAAAGAAACGCATCTACAGCACAATGTGAAATCAGTGAAACCGTCACTTCATTCTTATGCGCATTACGAATTTCTTCTTGCTGCCACACACAATCTTTCACAAAAAAATACCAAACGTGATCTTTATAATCTACCCAAATTCCATCTTCTGATGCAAATTCAAGTTTTTGTCCCTCTTTATAAATCCCCATAATAATTACCTCTAATCATTAAAATTATACTGAATAATAAAGCTTATTACAAATAAGCCAGAATAAAAAAAGCTGTAAATAAGACTACAGCCTTTATACATCATTCGCCTTTGAAATTTTTAAGAGCTTGGGCAATCTGATCTGGACAAGAAGTAGGTTTCATACCACATGTAATGCCATCTAAAGCGCTAATAATTTCATCGATTTTCTTTCCCTTAACAAGAGCAGAAATTCCTTTCAAATTTCCATTACAACCATGTTCAACTTTTAAGGATTCGATTGTATCTCCATCAATTTCAAAAATCATTTTAGTGGAACATGTGCCTTTTGGCTTATATTCATAATGTGTACTCATCTTCAAAACTCCTTTAATATTGTAATAGTAACAGAAATATACACTAATGATAACTATAATCGATAAAACAATACATATTTTTAATTAGTTCCATCATTCACAATTTGTGTTATCCTATTTGCATGGTCGAATTAAATACATATTTAAAACAAATTCTTTTCAAAGAAGGAGTCCATGAATGGACAGATATACAAAAACAGTCTCTTCCTCATTCCTTGAATGGAGAAGATATATTAGCAGAAGCACCAGCAGGATCCGGTAAAACATATGCATATCTTTTACCTATCTTACAAAATATAAAATCACAAGGAAAAGGAAAACATCTACCTGTAGCTTGTATATTGGCCCCTACCCGCGAACTATCCGTACAGATTAGCCATGTATGCCGAACCCTATTAGCAGGCAAAGAAGGCATTCGTACAGCGGTTCTTACAGGTGGTATAGATATACAAAAGCAAATTCGCACATTTTCAAAAGGTGCTGACATTGTCATCGGAACGCCTTCTCGAATTTGCGATCATATCCGACGCCATACCCTAAAACTCAAAGAGTGCTCTTATTTTATTTTAGATGAAGCAGACGAAATGCTCAGTATGGGTTTTCGAGAAGATGTCTTGAATGTCATGAATCATCTTCCCAATCAACATCAAACAATGTTCTTTTCCGCCACTTGGAATAAAGAAGTAGAAACATTCGCCTATTCCTTTTTACATGAACCATTCGAATGTCATATTCAGAAAGATACCGTTCTAAAGCAGCAGCTGAAATGCACAAAATATATTCTTCCAGCTAATAAAAAACTGACAACACTCCTGAAAGTCATTCATAATTTCCATACCAAAACAGTTGTTTTTACAAATCGGAAAAAAACTGCAGATTTTGTTTCGGATTTTTTAAATCAGAATCACTTGAAATCTTGTTCGATTCATTCGGATATGAACTACAAAGAACGAACGCAATATATGAGTGAATTCCGTACTGGGCAACATCAAATTTTATGTGCAACAGGTGTAGCAGAAAGAGGCATCGATATTCCAGATGTCGAACTTGTCATTCTTTATGATCTCCCCGACACACAAGAAGAGCTAATTCATCGCACAGCTCGAACCGGAAGAGCCAATCATATAGGTCATGCAATCGTGTTTACATTACCTTACGAACAGAAAAAATATAATTTAGACACAATGTTCAATTCTATGCAAACTGTCCAAATTTCCTCTACAGAGTATAAAAACTTGCAATCAAATATATACAAATCAAAAAAACCTCATTCTCATTCAAATCCAAAATCAAAGAAAAACTATAAAAGGTAGCTTGCCTGAAGCAAACTACCTTTTCATTGCAAAAGACACTGTATTATCCACTGGATTTTCTATCTGAACTTTGTGATGAAACAATCGGCAATTCGAACCAGAATGTACTACCCACATTCTTTTCTGAAATCACACCATATTTTGCTCGATGAAGATCTAATAATTGCTTTACAATTGCTAATCCAATTCCAGAACCATTCGAAACACGAATATGCTGTTTATCGATTTTATAATAACGATCCCAGATATTCTCTACATCTTCTTTGGAAATGCCTTCTCCAAAATCTTGTACAGAGATATGAACGACATCATTTTGTACTTCTTCTCGGATAATGACACGTTTTGCTTCTCCACCATAATTAATGGCGTTCGTAATAAAATTGTTCAATACTTGTTCGATACGTTTATGATCCGCATAGACATATATTGGTCCAGCAAGATAAGATTCAAATTTGAAATTCTCTTTCAGATGATAATATTCATACTTTTTCAATTGATTTTTTATAAGCTCTGTAATATCGAAATTCTCTTTTTCTAGAACAACCTTATTCTCTTGTAACCTAGATAAATCCAAAAGATCATTAACAAGATTACTTAAACGCTTCGATTCATCAATAATAACCTGAATATTTTCATCTGTCTTTTCTTCCGGCATGTCCATCATCATCTCACCATATCCGCTGATCATAGTAAGTGGTGTACGTAAATCATGCGAAACATTGGATATCAAATCACGCTTTGCTTTATCTGCTTTGCGAATATCTTCTGCAGCTTCACTCAAAGTTTGATTCAATTCACAAGCTTCTAGATATTGATTTGTTCTAGGATCCGGTTCATATATACCTTTTGATAGATTTTTAGCACTTTCATTTATCATTGCCAAAGGCTTTGCAATTTTCTTGTACAGAACGACAGTCAAAAAAGCAACAGCAATGATTAAAAATATACCCACAAAAATTAATTGCTGATAAAGTGTTCCAGTCGTTCCATTCAAAGGCGATACAGAACCTGCAACCATTATAATCGCATTACTTGGTGGTGTATCTACAATTTTTGTATAAACAATAGTACGAAAACTTTCCTCCGTATCCATTTTTGCATTTCCAGATGCATTCACTCTTACTGGAATCATATTGATACGAGCCAAATAAGACTTATCTGGAGCTTTCGTAGCTCTCTTTATATAAGAAGCAACGGTTTCATCAGATAATGAAGAAAGAACACAACCATTATCACTATTCGAAGACGCAGAAGCAATCGATGAATCTTTATATACCAAGATGCATGTATCACTCTGCGTCTGCATTGAGCTAATGAAATCATTGAAGTTATCAGACTCTAAACCCATTTGTACATTTCGAGCCACTTCTCGAATACTACGAATCTTAGATGCCTCAAACATAGGCTGTAATAGAACAATCTGGAACAATATGATTACAAATAATGTAATGACCGCAAAACCTATTAGATATTTTGCTAAGTTCCATTTTAAACTATTCTGCTTTTTCAAATCGATAACCTACCCCACGTAAAGTGACAATATACTTTGCATAATCACCTAAATTTTTACGTAATAATTTGATATGCGTATCTAATGTACGATCATCACCGAAAAAATCATACCCCCAAACATTTTGTAAGAGTTGCTCACGTGTAAGTGCATATCCAGCATTTTTGGCAAGATATGCAAGTAATTCATACTCTTTCGGAGAAAGCTGAACACGTTTATTATCAATTGTAACCGTACGTGCTGAGAAATCGATTGTCATACCTTTAACCGTAAAAATGTCCTTTGATCCTGCATTCGGCTGTGTACGCTTCAATATTGCATGAATCCGCATCATAAGCTCTTTACAAGAGAAAGGCTTTACAACATAATCATCGACTCCAATATCAAAACCATGTACCTTATCATATTCCTCTCCCAAAGCAGATAGCATAATAAATGGCAAATTCGGTTTTTCTGTTTTTATCTCTTTTACTGCGGAAAAGCCATCCAGTTCCGGCATCATAATATCCATAACAACAAGGTCATAGTCATTATTTTTACATTTTTCAACAGCTTCCATACCATTCGAAGCTTCATCTGTTTCGAAACCTTCATGTTTAGCATATTTCACGATAATGTTACGAATCTTTTCCTCATCATCTGTTATTAATAGTTTTGTCATATAGACCTCCTCTGCTTTATCCTAGAGGCTCACTGTGAATTCTATGTGAATGCAATTAGAGATTCTCAATTACGTTGCAAGCTGGCTTAATTTCCTCAATTTCAAGATCTTCGATTTTACCAGCATCACATGCTGCAGCAATTGCTGGATCCATAGGAACCTGTGCCAAAACTGGTAAATGATACTTTGCAGCAACTTCCTGAATATGGGATTCACCAAAAACACGAATGATTTCACCACACTTAGGACACTTTACATAAGACATATTTTCAACTAAACCAAGAACTCGAATATTCATCTTTTCAGCCATATTGATTGCCTTTTCAACAACCATAGAGACTAATTCCTGTGGTGATGTAACAACAACAATTCCATCTAAAGGAAGACTCTGGAAGGCAGTTAAAGGTACATCGGATGTTCCAGGAGGCATATCAACAAACATATAATCCACATCGTCCCAATAAACATCTGTATAGAACTGTTTTAAAATATTCGCCACCATTGGTCCACGCCAAATAACTGGAGTCTCATCCGAATCCAAAATCATATTTGTAGTAATGACCTGCATACCAGATTTTGTGATTGCCGGATAAATTAAAGTTCCATCTCCCTGTGCTGGATCATGGATACCAAACGCTTTACCCTGAGAAGGACCTGTAATGTCACCATCTAAAACAGCAGTACGGTAACCCTTTCTCTGCATTTCACTAGCTAGCATAGAAGTAACAAAACTCTTACCTACGCCACCCTTGCCTGATACAATACCAATAATCTTTTTAATACTTGATTTTTCATTTGGTTCAATATGAAAATCATTTTTTTTATCCGGCATATGAAAACCATAATCTTCCGGTGTTTTTCCCTTTGCATTTCTTTCACACATATCGTTCAACCCTTTCTTAAAATCTTAAAATGAAAACTCATTCTTTCTTATTTTACCATGTTCTTTCATAAGCTTAAACTTTATGCCCCTTAAAATTATCAAGTATTCCCCATATAGATCGTCTTTTGTGGTATGATGTTCAAGTCGTAAAGGAGCATATACTAAAATTATGTCTGGATATGTAGTTGTTGGTTCGCAATGGGGCGACGAAGGTAAGGGCAAAGTTGTTGACCTGCTTGGTACACACGTAGATATGGTCGTACGTTTTCAGGGCGGCAATAATGCTGGTCACACAGTAGTCGTTAATGGTAAGAAGACAATTCTTCATCTTCTTCCTTCTGGAATTTTAAATACACATGCATTATGTGTTATTGGTCCAGGTGTTGTTGTAAATCCATTTGTATTATTTGAAGAGGTTGATCAACTTGCAAAAGAAGGATTGACATGTGATCATTTGAAGATTTCCGATCGTGCACATTTATTGATGCCATATCATGTTCGATTAGATGAACTGATTGAATCACGTGGTGGTAAATATAAAGTCGGCACAACAAAGAATGGTATCGGTCCATGCTATGCAGATAAATATAGCCGTATTGGACTTCGTGTCTGCGATCTTGCAGACTGGGATGTTTTCCAGGAAAAATTAAAGAGCGCTTTGGAAATCAAAAATGCTGAAATTACAAAGGTCTATGGCGGTGAGCCATTTGACTATGATGAACTTGTTACTCAGTTCAAGCAGATTCGCGGAAGAATGATGCCAATGATTGTTGATTCGGTAGACCTTGTAAATCGTTATTTAGATGAAGATAAGATGGTCTTATTTGAAGGTGCTCAGGCAAATATGCTTGATATCAACTATGGTACTTATCCATTTGTTACATCTTCTTCTCCTACAGTTGCAGGTGTCTGTGAAGGTGCAGGTGTTGCTCCACAGAAACTAAATCGTATTATTGGTATTGCAAAAGCTTATTCAACAAGAGTTGGTGAAGGTCCATTCATCACCGAATTAGATGGTGAAGTTGGTGAAGCTTTACGTGATAAAGGTGGCGAGTATGGTGCCACAACAGGTAGACCACGTAGAGTCGGTTGGCTCGATCTCCCAGTAGTTAAGCAGGCTGTACGTATCAATGGTCTAACAGACCTTGCAGTTACTAAAATTGACATCTTAACAGGATATGATAAGATTCCTGTTTGTGTCGGATATGAAATCGACGGAAAAGAATATGATTATGTTCCAGCTTCCTTAAAAGTCTACGGAACAGCTAAACCTATCTATCGTTATTTTGATGGTTGGAACGAAGATATTTCTAGTGTTCGCAGCTTTGACGAGCTCCCAGAAAACTGTCAAAACTATATTCGCTTTATTGAAGCATATACAGGAACAAGTGTTTCCCTCGTTTCTGTTTCTCCTGAAAGAAGCGGAAATATCATTCGTAAAGAACTCATCTAAAAAAAGAGAGAGTAGTCCATTGACTACCCTCTCTTTTTAGTTACAATGATCCGAAGCTTTGATTATCGTGTCTAGATTTGAACTATAGTAATATACATTGTCCGATAGAAAATCTTCCTCAGCAACTTTTGTCATATTTATATCTTTTACCATGTTCTCTAATTCTTGGTAATCAGAAGCTTCCTTTTCTGGCAACAAAATCAATTCATGAATCGATGCGGGCAATATATAAAATCCCTGCCGAAATAAAATAAACAGTTTTTTTAATGTATCTTGATAAAATAAAGCAGACGATCCATAGATTCCTTTTTCATTTGACACAACAAGCATATGTGGACGATTAAGATCGTTCATTTCTTCTGTATCTCCTCCAAAAAGAAGAGAACTTAACCACGCCGTTGACATAGGTAAAATTTTTTCGGAATTTATCATTGCATCCCTAAACATTTCTTCTTCTGCAATTCCAATATCCTTCAATAAAGAATATGTTACTCGATAACTATCTATTTCACCTGCTTCATAAGCCTGCAATATATGTGCCGTTAAATATAGATCCTCTCTTTTTTCATGTGGTACACTTTTCGCTTCAAGTGATTCTGGTTCAATACGGATAAATAATTTTTCTTTAAGTGCTTTGTAACTTTCCTTATTTTTTGATGTGACCATTTCGTATCCTCCTATATTTAATATTGGTATGATGTACGAAATCTCTGCATCCATTTTCCATATTATATAAAAAAAGCTATGATATCGTATTGTATCATAGCTTTTCCTTCGATGAATTAAAGAAGACCAACTCTCTTAAAGATTGTATCTACATTTCTTACATGATACATCGGATCAAAGCAATCTTCGATTTCTGCATCAGTAAGAGTTTCTTTTACTTCAGGAACGGATGTAATCAGATCTCTGAAGTTCAAGTTTTCTTCCCATGCCTTAATTGCCTGAGGCTGGACAGTATCATAAGCCCTTTCTCTAGACCAACCCTTTTCAATTAATTTAAGCATAAATCTCTGAGAGAAGATAACACCATTTGTTAACCAAATGTCTTTCTTCATTTTTTCAGGGAAAATTGTTAGATTCTTAAGAATACTTCCAAAACGAGTAAGCATATAATCTAATAACTCAGTAGCATCTGGGCCAATAATTCTTTCAGCTGAAGAATGGGAGATATCTCTTTCATGCCATAATGGAACATCTTCATAAGCTGTGAGCATATAACCACGAAGTACACGTGCACAACCACAGATATTTTCAGAGCCAATAGGATTTCTCTTATGTGGCATAGCAGAAGAACCCTTCTGTCCTTTATTAAAATGTTCTTCAACTTCTCTAACTTCTGTTCTCTGAAGATGACGGATTTCTGTAGCCATCTGTTCTAGAGAAGATCCAATTAATGCTAATGTACCAAAATAGTGTGCATGACGATCTCTCTGTAAAATCTGAGTCGAAATAGCACTAGAATGGATGCCTAATTTTTCGCATACGTAGTCCTGTACGAATGGTGGAATATTAGCAAATGTTCCAACAGCACCGGAAATCTTACCTGCTTCTACATCCGCAGCAGCCTGATCAAAACGTTCCAGATTTCTCTTCATTTCTTCATACCAAAGAGCGAATTTCATACCAAATGTTGTAATCTCAGCATGAACACCATGTGTTCTACCCATCATAATAGTATCCTTGTACTTCAGAGCATTCTCTTTAAGAACCTCCATAAAATCAAGAATATCCTGTCTTAAAATAGCATTTGCTTTCTTATAACGAAGACCATATGCTGTATCAACAACGTCAGTACTTGTTACACCATAATGTACCCATTTCTTTTCTTCGCCAAGAGATTCCGATACACATCTTGTAAAAGCAACAACATCATGCTTTGTTTCCTGTTCAATTTCATGAATACGATCAACAGTAAATGTAGCCTTCTTTTTAATCTTCTCAACGTCCTCTGCAGGAATTTCACCAAGCTGGGACCATGCTTCATCAATTAAAATTTCAACATCTAACCATGCTTGAAACTTTGCTTGTTCTGTCCAGATGTCACGCATCTGCTTACGGGAATATCTTTCAATCATTCTTTATAGCTCTCCTTTTATCATAATAGATTTTAACAAAAAAATGCCCATTTTGGGCATTATATTAACTAAGATAATCAGAAACCATCTTCTTTGCATTCTCAATATCTTCACAAATAACTAAAACAACACAGTCTTTACCATTATCCTGTATAATTGCATTTGAAATTTTGAAAACTTCTTCTGGATAATAAGTTTCTGTAGAAGCTTTCTGTGTTTCTAAATACGCATTAATATAATCTTCACATTTCTTTACATCATCTGTCTGGAAAACACCGACTGTATTCGAATTTCCTGTTTCTGAAGAAAGATAAAGAGCGCCGGACTTTACTGCATCCGCATCTCCACCAAAAACCATTCCGAGCATCACTCTTTCTTTTGCCAGAGTCATTTCATCGGTAAGTTTCAGCTCATCCACTAATTTTTCCGCCTCTTGTTCTGCACTATCATTGGATACAGCTGTTTCTGTACCACCTGGAACAACATTTGAAGCAGATGGCTTTGTGCCACATCCCATCAAAAGCATAACAACAAGTAAACTACTCGCAAACTTTTTTAACATATGTTTCCTCCTGTACTACATGTCTCGCAATCTGATCAGCAAATAATTGAGAGCCTTCCGTATTCAAATGAAGATCATCCCAAACCAAATTTTCCTTAACTAACCCACTCTCATCTGTAATGCCACTATTCGTATCTAAATAGAACACATGATTTTTTAAAGCCAGTTCTTTCATTTTAGAATTCAATTTATCTAACTGTTCCGTCAGCTGATCTGTATTTAGACCTGAAACGCTACGCGGGCGATACGAACCCATAATGTAGATATTTACCTTCGGATTTTTTTCTTTCAGTTCTTGAATTAAAGCATCATATTCTTCGCCCCATGATTCAAAATCAGGTGAACGAATTTCATTTACACCCAAAAGAATATAAATATTATTTCGCGTTGTTTCCTTTAAAAGATCGTATAAAGGTTTATCGCTACCTTCCATCTTCATATCATATATTCGAAACAAAGACAAAGATTCTGCATAGTATACTTCTGCCCCTTTATCTCTAAGATCCGTAAAAAGGTATAAAGAACCCATGCGTGAGTCTCCACCAAAGAACGTATCCTGAAAATATGCATTATCTATCGGCTCAGTAGTTTTTGGAACAGGCTGTGAATAGTCATAATAGTTAATCATACGACATGCATATTCTTTTGTTTCTGGAGTGAAAGAAGATGCCGATGCTTGTGGAGATGATGTACAACCAACAAGCATGCCAAGACATAGCATAGAACTTATTAATCGTTTCATTGTGTAAATAAATCCTCGCTTTCTTCTTTTTCCTTATCAAATTCCGGCAAGTCCGGAAGTTCATCCAAACTCATTAAACGGAAAGAATCCATAAATTCATCTGTAACGGTATATAAGAAAGGACGACCTGGAGCATCACTTCGTCCTTCTTCTTTAATCAATCCTCTAGCTTCTAACTTACGCAACATAACATCTGCTCCTACACCACGTATTTCTTCAATTTCAACACGGGTGATTGGTTGCTTATAAGCGATAATTGCCAAGGTTTCTAAAGCCGCATTGGAAAGATGAGATTCTTTATCGATTTGAAAAAGACGTTTTGCACTTTCATGAACAAATGTCTTAGACAAAAAACGATAGGTGTTCCCATAGCGCTCAATCTCAAATCCTCTATCATCATTTATATAATATTTTTGAAGCTGCGTCATCAAGCGTTCGACATCCTCAACTCCAATTTCCATCGCCTGTGCAGCTTTTTCTAAAGTAAGACCATCATCACCAGTTAAAAATAAGAGGCCTTCTAGAACAGCACGTAACTTTGCATCATTTTCTTCTTTTGCCAGTGTCAGTTCAGATGTACTATCGGTTGAAGAATCATTCTCCAATTCTGTATCATCATAATCTGCATCCAAAATGGATGCATTATCTTCTGTAAAGATCATTTCATCCTGCATGAATTGCCTCCCCTCTCGTGAACCATGGTACTTCTTCCTCATCGATGGTGAACAACAAAATATGCTGTCGAGCTAAATCTAACACAGCCAAAAAAGTTGCTATCATCGTCGAAAGATCATTCACATCTTCTAATAGAGAGTCGAATTTAAAAGTATCTGGCAAATGGTCAAGCATTGCTCGCACTTCTAATTCTCTATCTTCCATTGAAACTTCCTTGACGGTATAACTTTTTTCAACTGGTCCTTGCAATCGTTTACGCATTAAAACACGACGCATCGCTTTTAAGAGATCATAAGGATTCCCTTCATATTTTGCATTTGGATCTTCTTTCATCCACTGCTCTGCTTCTTGCGACAAAGGACGAGTCATTTGCTTTTGACGAAGTTCATACATTTCGTTTAAAGATACAGATACTTCTTTATATTGTTGATATTCCAATAATCGTTTCACCAAACGTTCTTTCGGATCTTCTTCATATGCATCTTGAATTTCACTTTCTGTACCAGGAATCATCTTTTTAGACTTATATTCAATTAAAGAAGCTAACTCTGCTAGATACTCCCCTACAATTTCTAAGTGAAGTTCCTGCATACTACTCAAATATTCAATATATTGATCTGTCAATATATTCATATCTAAATTCATTAAATCTAACTGTTTTTCTTTTATCAGATGCAACATCAAATCTAATGGACCATCAAATGTATCAATTTTAACCTTAAATTCTCTCATAATTTCGTATTATATTATACCAAAACCCAAACACAATTACATGCTCAAGCAAAGATTTAAAACATTCTAAAAAAGTGATACGCAATTTCTTAAAATATTATCTTTACTATAATAGAGCCTATGTAACTACCATCAAAGAGAATCACCTAAATACTTAAACTCTCCATAGAGACTTATATGATACATCGATTCATCAAACTTATTGATGTCATGCAGAAGCAGACATACTGCGACAAGCATCCATAAATACGCAAACGCAATTCATTTTATTAAGAAATATATTCTAGTAAATATCATTCTTATCCCCCTTATAGGAGTTAGATTAAGGGCATAACTTTCTCTATCTTTGAAATGGCGTAGTAATACACAGATTTAGCGATATGAGATAAATCATCATTTGAATTGATTGAATCAAAAAAAAGAAAAACGAAGCTAGTACTAAATTCTTGCCTTGATTCTAATTTTTCTGAAATCACTTTCATTTTATTTTCGCTATAAAATTTTATCCATTAGAAAATAATGAACGACTTAAATGTCCTAATTCAATTGATAACGATGTAATTTTCTTGCCATCAATCACCCTATTTTGATTACAGCTTCTTAAAAATCCAGAGAAGAATTTTCATTAGAATCTTTTCTAAGTATCTCAATACCATGCCTATTAATAAGACGGATAAGATAGTGTATATTCTAAAACAAGAGATGATAAGCAGAATCATTCTTTCTTTTGTAATATAATTTAATTTTTTATTCTCGTATAAATTTTAACAATCGAGTAGGATGGGATTTTAATGAATCCCCAACCTCTCACACCACCGTACGTA
>CAUWDF010000018.1:0-21899 GCA_963557245.1 uncultured Bulleidia sp. | reverse complement strand
AAACGAAATTATAAACTCACATTAGATGTTGCACTTAATTTGACAAATTACTATTTTAAAATCTGTTCATAACGACGCAGATTGGAATTGACACGAGCGATGAGCTCCATAGGCTCAAAAGGTTTTGTGACATAGTCATCAGCCCCAACATTGAGACCTGTGATCTTGTCTAAGTCTTCGGATTTGGCACTTAAGAAAATAACAGGGATGTCATATTTTTTACGTAAACGGACTGTCATTGTGATACCATCCATGACAGGCATCATAATATCTACAATGACGAGATGAATCTGATTCTGAGCAAGGCTTGCAAGTCCTTCTTCTCCGTTCGTTGCTGTAAAGACATGATAGCCTTGATTCTTTAAGAAGACGGAGATAGTCTCGCGAATACCAGCTTCGTCTTCGACAATTAATATGTTGTAGTTCATAATATAGCCTCTCTATATAGTTCTTGTTCATTATCCTTTAGAAGTGCATTTTTATAAATAGAAATTCAAAACAATGCGCCTATCCTTAGGATGATCTCTTTTAGTCCCCAAGAATATAAGAAGAGACTGAAAGGTTTACAGATAGCATTGATCCAAATATATTTTGATAGGCGCATCTTTGTTAGAGCGGCAATCATACATAATAGATCATCTGGCATACCTGGAATGAAGATGGCAAAGGCAAAGAAATGTTCGAACTTTTTTCCTTTGTCGAGCCAATGGATATATTTGTCATACTGTTCTTTGGCGGTGAAGTGGAGGATGAACTTTTTTCCATATTTACGTTCGATGAGGAACAGTAGGATAGCTCCGATCATAAGACCCAGATAGTTGTACAGAAAGCCGATGATTGGTCCGAAGACAAGAACACCGATGCCACAGCTCACACCACCTGGGAGGATTGGAACGATGACTTGGATGATCTGAATTGCACAGAATAGAAGAGGACCGAATATACCGCACTCTTTCAGTAACATTTCCATTTTTGTTGGGTCTTTTAGACAACCGCTCTGTATCAAAAAGATGAGAAATAGGAGCATGGCTAATGTACAAGCAATAGTTAGAAATGTTACTGTTTTCTTTTTCATCTGATCACCTCACCTATAAGATAAAGAAAATGGTTAAAGAAAAAGAGGAAACAATTCTAAAGACTTTCTAAAGATAAAAAAACCGATCTCACAATGTGAGGCCGGTTTTGTTTGATTATTCAGCAGATTCTTCGGCAATCTTACCGAGTTCTCTTGCATGTCTTCTACGATCGATCTCTGTCAGATACTTCTTTCTGACACGGATGTCAGTTGGAGTGATTTCGACGAGCTCATCATCGTTGATGAATTCAATAGCTTGTTCAAGAGTCAGGATTCTAGGTGGTACGAGCTTCATAGCTTCATCGTTACCAGTAGAACGGACAGCTGTCATCTTTTTGTTTTTGATTGGGTTGACGCCCATATCCATGTTTTTAGCAGAGACACCAATAATCATACCTTCGTAGACAGGAGTCTGTGCACCGATGAATAAAGAACCACGGTTCTGAATGTTCCAAAGAGCATATGTCATAGCACCACCTGTCTCTGTGGAGATAAGCGCACCATTTTCACGCTGTGGGATTTCTCCCTTGAATGGTTCATAGTCATCTAAACGCTGTACCATTGTACCTTCGCCATGTGTCATATTGATGAAGTCAGAACGGAAACCAATCAGACCTCTTGTAGGAACTTTATAAGTGATTCTTGTATAGCTTCCCTGGTCTTCCATATTGCATAACAGACCCTTACGAACGTTCAGGGCAGAAATGACAGAACCAGAATATTCATTTGGTGCGTCAATAACGACTTCTTCAACTGGTTCGCATGTGACACCATCAATCTTCTTTAAGATAACTTCTGGTCTAGATACGGCAATTTCATAACCTTCACGACGCATCTGTTCCAAAAGAACAGTTAAATGTAATTCACCTCTACCAGAAACTTTGAATGTATCTGTAGAGTCTGTTTCTTCTACTTTAAGACCAACATTGACTTCAAGTTCTCTTTCCAGTCTTTCACGGATGTTACGAGAAGTGACAAACTTACCAGACTGACCAGCGAATGGAGAGTCATTGACCATGAAGTTCATGGACAGAGTTGGTTCTTCGATTTTAATCGATGGTAATGGATCTGGCTGTCCGAGTGGGCAAATTGTATCACCGATATTGATATCTGGAATACCAGAAATCATGCAGATTTCACCAGACTGGATTTCATTGACAGGGATTCTAGACAGACCTTTATAGACAAAAATTTGGTTTGTTTTACCGTTGTGAGATGTACCATCTGCGTTGCATACTTCATAAGTAGTAGCTGCTTTTAAAGTTCCTTTATAGATACGACCAACACCTAAACGACCGATATAGTCATCATAAGCTAAGGCTGTGATCTGCATCTGTAAAGGTTCTTGGGTGAGGTCAGGATATGCTTGTGCATGATGAATGATTGTTTCGAACAATGGTACGATATCATTGTTTGTATCAGACCATTCATAACGTACGATGCCTTCTCTTGCGCAACCATATAAGATTGGGAAGTCGAGCTGATCGTCAGTGGCATTCAGTTCGAGCATAAGGTCATAACATTCGTCAATTACTTCTGTAGCACGTGCATCCTGCTTGTCCATCTTATTGATTAAGAGGATAGGTCTTAAGCCATTCTCGAGAGCTTTCTGTAAAACGAAGCGAGTCTGTGGCATTGGACCTTCGGCAGAGTCTACCAGAAGAATGACAGTATCAACTGTACGAATGATACGTTCTACTTCACTTGAGAAGTCTGCGTGACCTGGTGTATCCACGATATTGATTTTATAATCCTTGTACTGTACGGAACAGTTTTTGGAATAGATTGTGATTCCTCTTTCACGCTCCAGATCGTTGGAGTCCATGATACAGTCGACAACTTTTTCGTTATCTTTAAATACGTGAGACTGTTTGAGGAATGCATCAACTAATGTTGATTTACCTGCGTCAACATGTGCGATCACAGCAATATTAATAATCTTCTGATAGTCCATACATTCTCCTTTTTATAATATATTTGTTTAGTGAAACGTGAAAATTATAAGAGGATTACGAACAAATTTCAACCTTAGTTGTAAAATAATTAAAAAAACCGTTGACATAATTTTGCGAAACGATATATAATAAACAAGCATCAAGCGAGATGGTAACCATCAAGTGAAATGCACCAGTGGTGGAATAGGCAGACACGTACGCTTGAGGGGCGTATGGGGAGACCCGTGCAGGTTCAAGTCCTGTCTGGTGCACTACGAAGTCCAATCGAAAGATTGGATTTTTTGCTTTTATGAATTTATGAAAAAGAAAAGACGGGATTTCTCCCGCCAAAGGTGATTCATACATCCAACACATATAGTATAACAAATCTTATGAAAGAATGTCTAAAATCCACAAAAAAAAGAAAAAATACATGTTGACAAAGTTGAGGGCAGGCATTACATTGTAAACAACTTCGATGAACAGAAGAGTAGCTGGACGGAGTCTTAAGCGAGCTAAGGGGTGGTGAGAGCTTAGCAGGCAGAACTTCAGTGAACCGCATCTGGGAGGAGTCCTTATGAACAAAAGTAGTAAGGAACGTGAATCTGCGTTAAGGATTTGAGAGGTCAGTGTATTTTTTATGCTGGCAACCAGTGTGGTACCGCGATATAAGTCGTCTCTGGAAACAGGTGACGGCTTTTTTTTGTTTGCTTGGCCGTTACCGAAAAGGAAAGTTGAGGAAAAGCGAATGAAAGCAGTTAATCTATCAAAAATAGCTTTAGCCGCCATGATGGCTTGTGGTCTTACAGCCTGCGGTACGGAAAAAGCTACCGAAGAAGATGCACAGCTGAATGTGGAAAAAGAACCACTGATTGTGGGCATCTCACCAGATTACCCGCCATTTGACACAATCGACGCTGAAGGTAACTTAGGTGGTCTCGATGTGGAAATGATGGAATGGGTCGTTGATTGGATGAACGAACATGGTTCTTCTTATGAGCTCGAGTGGAGTAAAATGTCCTTTGAAAATCTAATTACCGCATTGAACAGTGATCAGTTAGACCTTGTGGTATCGGGGATCTCCTATGATGAAAGTCGTAAAGTAGAATATTCCGAACCTTACTATGAATCAGCGCAAGTCATGCTTGTCGCAGAAGGCTCTGAGGTGAAATCTTCCGAAGATCTGAATGGTAAGATTGCGGCGGCACAGATGGGTTCGACAGGTGAAGAATGTGCAAAGACAATCGAAGGAGCGAAAGTACAAACATTTAGTGATGCGGCAGTCGCTGTGGCATCCTTGAAATCTGGTGCAGTTGATGCTGTGGTTATGGATCAGCCAGCTGCGCAGAGTTATGTTCTTCAGGGTGGGTTTGAAATCCTGGATGAAGAATTGCAGGAAGAAGACAATTATGTGATTGCAAAAGAAGGCAATACCGAACTAATGGCAGAAGTCAATGAAGCAATCAAAGCATTCAATGAAAGTGATGCTAAAGATGGTATTGTTACAAAATGGATGGGTGGCGAAGAGAGTAAAATCCTATCGAAAGAAAACATTCAGTTCATGTTAAAAGGGGCAGGAATCAGTTTGCTGTTAGCCCTTGGTGCAATTATTGTTGGTTGTGTGATCGGTATCCTCTTAGCTGCAGCAAAGCTTTCACACTTTAAGTTCTTACATTTTTTATCCAATATTTATATTGAATTGTTCCGTGGAACCCCTATGCTGCTACAGATTATGTTCTTTTATTTAGCATTACCAATTCTCTATCAGTCGATTACGGGTATGCGTTTACGTATGGATCCATATATAACTGGTTTCTTGGCTTTGAGTTTTAACTCCGGTGCTTACCAGGCAGAATTGATTCGTTCTGGTATCCAAGGGGTCGATAAAGGACAGTGGGAAGCTTGTGAGACATTAGGTATCGGCTATGGCACGATGATGAAAGAAATCATATTGCCACAGGCGTTCCGTCGTATCGTCCCACCACTTGTTTCGGAATTTATTACATTGATCAAAGATAGTTCTCTGATTTCAACAATTGGCGCAGTGGAACTTTTGTATTCTGCACAGATACTTGGTAAACAGTACTTTGATTATGTACCACCACTACTTGCGGCTGGTGTTATGTACTTGTGTATGACTGTAACAATTTCTTTAATTTCAAAAGTCATTGAAAGGAGACTTGCAGAACATGATTGAGGTAAAAGGCTTAAATAAAAAGTTTGGACATCTAAATGCATTACAAGATATCAATCTGACCATTGAAGATGGAGATATTGTGTCTCTTATAGGCCCTTCTGGTTCGGGTAAATCTACATTATGTCGTTGTCTTCATGGTCTAGAGACATATGACAGTGGAGAAATCTTATTGAATGGAGAAAAGATGGATCCCAAAAATAAACAGAAATATGCGGAACAAAGAAAGAAGATAGGATTTGTATTCCAACACTTTAATTTATTCAATAATAAAACGGTTCTCGAGAACTGCATGTTAGCTCCTGTTAAAGTGGCTGGACAATCAAAAGAAGAAGCGGAGAAGACAGCTCGCGAATATTTACGTAAAGTTGGCTTGGAAAATAAATGTGATAGTTATCCGGAAAATCTATCTGGTGGTCAGAAACAGCGTGTCGCAATTGCAAGAGCACTCTGTATGAATCCTGAGATTATGCTGTTCGATGAACCAACTTCCGCATTGGATCCGGAAATGATTAAAGAAGTTCTTGATGTAATGACAGATCTTGGTAAACAAGGAATGACTATGGTCGTTGTGACACATGAAATGGGTTTTGCGCGTAAAGTTGGTAATAAAGTTGTTTTCTTGGATCAAGGGAAGATTGTTGAACAGAATCGTTCCGAAGAATTCTTCTCAAATCCACAGTCTGAACGTGCAAAGGATTTCCTTGGTAAAGTTCTTTATGATTGAACAAAAGGTCATATCATGTGATATGACCTTTTGTGTATATATAAGGATATAGGGCTGATAAAACCCCTAACATATTTATTATAGCAAAGAAAAAATAGCATTTATAGACTGTTCTTCTTGTATGAGCGGGCTATAATAAGGGTACAAACAAAGAAGAAACACTTCTAAAGAATCGATTCAAAAAAGTGTGTTGGAGGTCAAGATAATGAGAAGACTAGGTATTTCGAAAGGCGGGATGCAATAACCCGCAAAATAAATCAAATTGCTAAGACGTAGAAATTCTATTTCTAGCGGAGGGGGCAATGATGAGAGGACCAGGAATTTAGTTGGCGGGGAAAGCCCGCAATATAAATAAGGTTAAAGTCCAAGATGGCTGTAACAAGAGTCCGGTAAAACAAGGGATTGTCATAGAGCGAATCAAAGGAATGAATAGAGTATTCAGGGAACGATGAGACGCACCATTTCCATACAGAAAAGTGAGGGTAGAAAAAAGTAGGAAATGGGAAATGATTGAGAATGAGATTTACGAGAGAAATCTAGAAGCATTCGTATCATAATTCGGATTGTAATCAATACGAATGATGGAAGTTCAATCCGTAAATTGGTTGCAGAGAGTGTCTGTATGTTGAAAGAAAAAACGGTAATAGAAACAGCACATCATGGATTCAATAGAGACTGTAGAAGAAGAGCTTGACTATATAGATGGAAAAAGCTCGAAATACAGTCTCTTTTCATTTTTAATTTTGGAAATTCAAGGTTGTGAGTTCTATTTCAAGAGTGAAAATGTTATACTTTTCACATGACAGACGAAAAGAAATGTGCCATTTTTTTGGCCAATGGATTTGAAGAGTGTGAAGGGCTAATCGTTGTCGATCTTCTTCGTAGAGCTGGTGTACCAATTACAACTGTCTCTATGAGTGATAACTTATCTGTGATTTCATCACATGGTATTACATTACAGGCAGATTCTCTTTGGAGGGATTTTGAAGAAGAAAATTTTGAAGCTTTGATTTTACCTGGTGGAAAAGTAGGAACAGAGAATTTAGATGCTTGTGATGCATTAAAAGAAGTATTAAAAAAGCATTGTGAAGAAGGAAAACTGACATGTGCTATCTGTGCGGCGCCATCTGTACTTGGAAATATCGGACTTCTGAAAGGAAAACATTATACATGTTTCCCATCTTTCTACAGTAAAGATTATGAGGGAATCTATGAGATGGAACTGGCTGTAAGAGATGGAAATATCATTACGGGTAGAGGTATGGGCGCAACAATTGAGTTCGCAAGAGAAATATTAAAGTGCCTCATATCAGAAGAGGCGCTTAAGCAGACTGAATTCGGTATTCAGTATGAGCATAGTTTTCGTGAATTGACGAAAAAGCCTGAATAGAAAGTGAGGAATTTATTGTTATGGCAAATATGTTCACCAATGACTCCAGACAGTTCAAGTTTGATGTCTTAGTCACATTATGCCGTGCCGCAATCGACGGTCCTATCGATGAAGATGAGATTGAAAAATATGCGCGCGGACTTGTATCTCTGGATACACCTCGCGTACGTTGCTGCGTGTATAAGGAAAGAGAAGTTTTAAGACAGAGAGTACGTCTTGCAATGGGTAAGATGGCAAATGATGAAAGAGAGTTTAAGCCAACTCAGATTATTCAGGTCATTGACGCTGCATGTGATGGATGTACAATCAAGAAGATTCGAGTTACAGATAACTGTCGTAAATGTATGGCAAAGTCTTGTGTAGCAGCTTGCCGTTTTGGGGCAATCCATATTGGTGCGTATCGTTCTGAAATTGACTATTCTATCTGTAAAGAATGTGGAGCATGTGCAAGAGCATGTCCTTACAATGCTATCGTTGTAACAGAAAGACCATGTTATGCACATTGTCCAGTTCAGGCGATTAGCTGGGATGAACATGGTCTCTGTCAGATTGATGAGTCTAAGTGTATTAACTGTGGTCAGTGTGAATTGGCATGCCCATTTGGCGCAATCGAAGATATGTCTTGGGTATTACTAGTTATGAATGATCTGCGTGAAAAGAGACCAATGTATGCGATTGTTGCTCCATCGATTCAGGGGCAGTTTGACAATACAAACTTATATCAGATTATGCGTGCTATCGAGCTTCTTGGCTTCGATAAGTGTGTGGAAGTCGCAATTGGTGCAGATGCTGTTGCAAAAGTAGAATATGAAGAGCTGAAGAAACATAAAGAAGCAGGAGTTCCATTAACAACTTCTTGCTGTCCAGCTTTCGTTAATATGTTAAAGATTCATTTCCCAGAACAGTATAAGACAAACAAGTCTTCTACAATGTCTCCAATGCTTGCTATTGCAAGAAAGTTGAAGACAGAACACCCAGATCATGGTGTTGTATTCATTGGACCATGTGTTGCTAAGAAACATGAAGTAATGTCTAGTGACCTTGTTGATTACTGCCTGACTTATGAAGAATTAGCTGCTATGTTAATTGCGAAGGGAATTAGTCCAGAAGAGGTTGAAGCAGAAGTGCCAGCTGACTATGCATCCAATTATGGACGCAATTTTGCTTCTGTAGGTGGTGTCGCTGCTGCTGTTCAGGAAGCTGCAAAAGAAAATGGCGATGGCCCATACAGTGCAGTACTTGCAAATGGTGGCTTTGAATGTAAGAAACAGCTTATGTTATTAAAAGCTGGTAAGTTCAATGCAGATATTTTAGAAGGTATGAACTGTGAAGGTGGTTGTATCGCAGGTCCAGCATGTATTTCAGATTCCGCTACGGTTAAGGGTAGAATGGTAAAAGAAAACATTGCTACAGACAAGAAGACAATCGATCAATCCTTAGAAACATTTGGAATGAAAGATTTCAATATTGAGCTGGAAAACAAGGACAGCGGAAAATAACAAGAATGAGACCGCAGTACATATTTGTAACTGCGGTTTTCTTTATATTTAGGGTGCTTATGGAAAAGAAAATCCGTTTTAAGGATCTAGAGTGGATCCGTAAACCTCCTTTATCCTTGGTAAATGAGGACAGTCTGATTCTTGAAACCGCACCACATACAACTTTGATAGATAATACTGCAGCGGAAGCAAGTATGCCATGTGACTATCTTTCTTTGTGTTTTACAATAGAATGTGAATTTGCATGCTCGAGTGCATTTGAACAATGCGGTATATTGATTTATAACGGTGACAGTAGAAAGGCAACATATGGAATTGAATATCATGATGTTGATACTGTATTCTATAGTGGTGGGTTTGATTGTTCTGTAAGAGATATTGGAAGTGCAATCCATAAGATGTTCTTCCGTATCTGGGTTAGACAAGATCTTGTTTTGTTACAGTATAGTTTTAATGGAAAAGAATTTTGTGATTTCCGGCATTTTCACATGGATCGGGATGAAGGAATTAGAGTGGGTATCTATGCTTGTAGTGCAATGGATTCGTCCTTTGATTGCACATTCAAGAATATGACATTGTTGACAAATGAGGAGGTATGAACATGAGTGTTGAAGAAAGACTGGTACGCTATTGTAAGATCGATACACAATCGGATCCTACAAATGGAGCGGTTTCTCCAAGTACACAGAAACAGTTCGATCTTGCGAATGTTCTCGTAAAAGAGTTAAAAGAGATTGGGCTGGAAGATGTATATGTAGATGATAAGTGTTATGTATATGGTTGGCTTCCAGCAAATGTGGATAAAGATATTGCAACAGTAGGTTTTATTGCACATATGGATACTGCTCCAGATTTCTCTGGAAAAGATGTTAATCCACAGATTATTCCATGTTTTGATGGAGAAGATGTTCCGTTAAATAAAGATGTTGTTCTGAAGATGGAAGATTTTCCACAGATGCGTTCTTTAAAAGGAAAACGTTTGATTGTAACAGATGGAAATACTTTATTAGGTGCAGATGATAAGGCAGGCATTGCGGCCATCATGGAGGCACTTGTCTATTTACAGGCACATCCAGAAGTGGAACATGGTCGTATTGCGATTGGCTTTACACCAGATGAAGAGATTGGTAGTGGCGCGCAGTATCTCGATGTTGAGAAGTTTGGTGCGGCATATGCTTATACAATGGATGGTGGTACTGTAGCAGAATTATCAGATGAGACCTTCAATGCTGCAAGTGCATGTGTCCACTTTAAAGGATTCTCAATTCATCCAGGTTCTGCTAAAAATAAGATGATCAACGCATCTGCTTTAGCTTGTGAATATCAGTCTTTATTACCAGAGTATCTGACTCCAGAACATACAGAAGGTAGAGAAGGTTTTATTCATTTGACTGACATGCATGGAGATGTAGAAAATGCTACCTTAGAATATATTATCCGTGATCATGACCGTGCGAAGTTGGCACAATGGAAGAAGCGTATGCAGACAACAGCAGAATATATGAATACGCTTTATGGTGAAGGTACTGTCAAAGTGTCTCTTACAGATGGATATCATAATATGAAAGAAGTATTAGAGAAACATCCAGAAGCTGTTACAATCGCTTATGATTCCATGGAAGAATTGGGTATTAAGCCATTAAATGAACCTGTACGTGGTGGTACAGATGGTGCGGAATTATCTTTCCGTGGATTACCATGTCCAAATCTTGGAAATGGCGGTGGGAATTTCCATGGTCGTTATGAATATTGTGTTGTAGAAGAATTAGAAAAAGCAGTAGAAGTTATTTTGAAAATTGTGGAAAAAACAACTTTGGAGGCAACGAAATGATCTGTACATGTACGATGAATCCTTCCTTGGACTACTTTATGGAGTTTGACCAGTTTACAAACCAACAGAAATTAAGACGTTCCACTTCGGAATATTATGCAGCTGGTGGTAAAGGAATCAATGTTTCTATCGTTTTAAATAATCTTGGTATTCCAAGTCGTGCATTTGGGTTCTTAGGTGGTTTTACAAAAGATTTCTATATTAAATTACTCGCTAAGTATGAACAGATTCGTCCTAACTTTACATATATTGATGGTGCGACACGAATCAATGTAAAACTTCGTTTAGGTACAGAAACTTTACGTGATATGCATGCAGTTGGCCCACATATCAATGCCGACTCTATGAATAATTTGATGTGTAAAGTACGTGGTCTTTATGAAGGAGATACGTTAGTATTAGCAGGTAATACACCAGAATATTTAGAAGAAGATACAAAGAAGATGTTACAGGATGCAATCCATTCTGGTATCAATGTTGTTCTGGATACAAGTCCTAATATTATGCGTGATATGACTTCTTGCAAACCCTTCCTCTATAAGACAACACCAGAAGAACTTTCTGTTATCTTAGGAGAAGAATGTAAGAGTAAAGAAAGTATTTTAGCAGGGGCTAAGAAGCTATATGAACAAGGTGTTAAGAATGTCATTGTTCTTATGGAAACGGGTATAGCTATTCTTGTATGTAAAGATGGTGTCTTTAAGACACATGTCTTAAACCGTGGAGATGCCGTTAATACAGTTGGTACAGGTGACTCGATGGTAGCCGGTTTCTTGATGAATTATTTACGTTCGAAAGATGCTTTGGACTCTTTCCGCTTTGGGGCAAGTTGTGGTACTGCAACAGCGTATTCGAAAGGTCTTGCAACAAGAGAAAAGATTGACAGTATGTACGAGAGTACAGATATTGTACGTATTGATGAATAATAAATTGGTTTAAAAAAGCTATTATGACTGGTACAGCCGGTTATAATAGCTTTTAGTTTGTTGTTAGAATTTCTTTTAGTTCACTAAAAGAATTTATGTTAGATAATTTTGAAATTTTATATGGGTTTTCTAATGTTTGAATAATCGTTTCATAAAGCTCAATAAATTTATTACGATCTTCTTTATGTACAGCAATCATTAATATGACATTGACAATGTTGTCATGATCCCATTGGATTCCTTTATGCGAAATGAGAATACTTACCATTGTTTTTTTGGAATTGAGTTCAATTGCATGAGGTACGGCATAACGTGTACTGAAACATGTTGAAGAGAGATTTTCGCGTTTTAGGACAGAATCGGTAAAACTTTGATCTGCAATTCCATTACGAATCATTTCTTGTGATAAAAATTTCAAAATGGAAAATTTATCTTTGAAGTCATCTCGTATGTAGAAAAGATCTTCATTGAAGAATTCTTCAAATAAGGATTGATTTTTTTCTAGAACGTGTAGGTTTGTAATCGTGTCAATTTTGTTATGAATTTTATCGATATCTTGTCGCGTTAAAAATGGGGATATTTCTACAATTTTATTTGAAATATTGGAGTAATGATCTGTTGTGATGACAAAGTCATATTGATTATTAAAAATTTGCTTCAAGCTTCCAGTTGATAATTTGATATAGTTTGGTAAAAAAGTATTCAGTTTGTTAAATAAAATATTCTTTATTTGATGGTAGTTTTCGCATAGAAATAAGCAATTGAATTCTGAAAGGTTCATCGTATTTTCTACCAATGATCCAATATAGATGCATATAAATCCGATTTCAGAATCGTTGATATGAATATTGTACTGATTGGAAATCAAATTAGCGATATAAACAGCTACTTCATAAATAAAAGGATGATCAGCCTTTAGACTTTTTACGGCATAGTTGTAAGCTGGTTGCATCGCTTTGGAACGTTTAATCAGACCATCTACATGCATAGCAAAACTGTATATATTATCTGTAAAAGATATATCTAGCATATAGTGATCAAAAGCGTTATCCAGTATTTTTCGAATGTCATTTTGAAATTCATTACTGATAAATTTTGGTGTGCTATTTTCGGATATTTTATAAGGTTTAATTTGTCCGACGATAAGAGAAGAGATGTATTGTATATCGCTCTTAGTATAATTAATAGCATATTTATCTTTGTAATAGTTTAAAATTTGTGCAGCAATCTCGAATTCGACAGAAGCTTCTGCACTTGGGTAAATAATATCGGAGTCTATATAGTGATGTGTCTGCATACGATAGAGCGCGACAGAAACAGAAATAGTAAGTGTATTTGCATAGATTGGATCGATATAGTAATTATGCTTTTGGATGAGAGATTCTAAAAAATCTTTTGTGTACGAAAGTTCGATATTATCAAAATAAGGTAGGAAAGAATCGATATTTATAAAATTTCCTTTTGTTTCGTTTATGATCAGGTTTTTTATGAGTTGTCTCTTGTTGATTTCATCTCCGTGAATTGATAAATAACCTTTATGTCGTTCTAGAGTTAAAGAGTAATCATTTAATAAAGGAATATATGTTTTGAGGTATTTTTCTAATGTCGTAACACTAACGTATAAAGTATCTGACAAATCATATATGTGTGTTGGCTCATTGGCAAAGAGAAGGATTTTTAGTGCTTCGTTATCTATCTTTGTATAGTCTTTGGATACGAAATTGGATTCGTATTTTTTTTCGTCAATGGAATAACCTTTATTGGAAGATAAAATAATTTTATGATGTCGATTGATAGCACTGATCTCATTTTGAATGGTTCGTACCGAACAATCTAAAAGTAAGGCAAGGTTACTTCCTTTTAGTTGTTTGTGAGTGTAAATTTCTTGGAGTATTTTTGACTGTCTGTTGGTTAATTCTTGCATCGTAAAAAAACCTCTTACTATAATACATATTTCTCTATAAATCATAAATAAGCTTATAAGAAATGTAAAATTTGTTTTTTCGTGCTATTCCACATTCTATATAAATATATTTTTGTTGCGTGCCACACAAAGAAACGGTGTGGCATAGAGCGCAAAATAAAATTTGAGAGCACAACAAATGAAATTTATAATCGATTTGTAAACGGAATGTGCACAAATTTGTTTTAGAGAGGTTTTTATGACAGAAGAAAGAGTTCAGGAGATTTCATTTGAAATAATTAGTTATGCAGGTAATGCATTTTCAAATTTCTATGAAGCAGTTGAAGAAGTGAATAAAGGAAATAAAGAAAAGGCTGCTGAATTAATGAAGCAAGGCGATGAAGAATTAAATCACGCTCATAAAGCACAGACAGAGCTTTTATTTGCTGAAGCAAATGGCGATAAGGTAAATACAAATGTTATTTTGATTCATGCACAGGATCATCTTATGACAACGATTATGTACCAGCGTATTGCTAAACAGCTGATTGGAATTTTAACAAAAGAAGGGTAAGTATGAATCAATTTCTGTGGGGAAGTGCCACTTCAGCTTATCAGTGTGAAGGAGGCTGGCAAGAAGGCGGAAAAGGTCTTTCAAATTGGGATGCTTTCTGCCATAGTGAAAAAAATAATGTCAATCCTGTGACGGGGGATGTGGCATCCGATCATTATCATCGCTATGAAGAAGATATTCGACTATTAGCAGAGGGTGGTCAAAATGCTTACCGTTTTTCTATTTGTTGGACACGTATTGTTCCTGATGGTAAGTCGGAAGTGAGTGAAAGTGGTATTGATTTTTATAATCAAATTTTAGATACATGTGAGAAATATAATGTAGAACCTCTGGTTACGCTTTATCATTACGACATGCCTGTTTCATTATTTCAAGACGGTGGTTGGGAAAATCGTAAAACGGTAGATGCATTTGTTTTCTTTGCTAAGGTTTGTTTTGAACATTTTGGAAAACGTGTTAAATATTGGGCAACGGTAAATGAACCCAATTATGAGACATATTGTTGCTATGGAAGAGGAAATTATCCTCCGAATGTAAAAGATTTAGCGAGACGTTGGCGAGCAATGTATCATCTTCTTTTAGCAAGTGCTAGTGCGATTGCAGAATATAAAAAATCCCATTATGATGGCATGATTGGTATTGTTAGTGATAGTTATTCTATTGAATCTCTTGTCGATAATTCGGAATATCGTGAGGCAATTCATAATGCAGACCTATTTTATAATCGTTGTGTAAATGATGTTTCTGTATATGGTAAGTTTCCAGCCGAATTTATTGCAAAGTTAGAAGAAGAATATGATCTTTCTTATATGTTACCAGAAGATCAAGAAATCTTTTTGCAGGGGGTTGTAGACTATCTTGGAATCAATGCATATGATAGAACGCTTGTAAAACCGTATACAACTGGAGAAACTTGTATGATTGCCAATAATACAGGTGATGGTGTTACAAAAAATTCCACAATCATTAAAGGTTGGTTTGAATTAGATGAAGACCCTAATACTCAAAAAAACGCTTGGGGTTGTGAATTATATCCGAAGTCTGTCTATAACTTACTTATGGATTTAAAAGATAAGTATCCGCATACGCCAATTATAATTACGGAAAATGGGTTAGGTTATTATGATGAATTAGTCGATGGAAAAATTGATGATGAATATCGTATTGATTTTTTAAATGGCTTTATTGATTGGATTAAGAAAGCTATGGAAGATGGTTGCGATGTGCGGGGATATTTTGTTTGGTCAACCATGGATCTTTATAGTTGGATTAATGGATATAAAAAACGTTATGGATTGGTTTATATCGACTATGATCATGACAATCAACGTATTCCGAAAGCTAGTTATTATTGGTACAAAAAGAAAATAGAGGAGGAAATGAAAAATGATGAATAAAATCAGTGAATTTATTGAAAATAAAGTTGCTCCTATAGCGACAAAATTATCAAATCAGAAGTATCTAAAAGCATTACAAAATACATTCTTATTCTTAATTCCATTTTTTACAATTGGAAGTTTTGCATTAGTTTTAATCTCTCCACCTATGGACTATACAACGATGGATCCTGGTTTCTTAAGAACATTTATGGCAGGTTGGCAGAGCTTTGCAGATATGACAAGTCCTGTTCTTGATTATGTTTTTAATGTAACGATGCCACTTATGTCTTTATATGTTGCATTAGGAATTTCTTATAATCTATCAAAGACATATAAAATAAATTCTATGATGCCTATTTTAGTTACCATCTCTTCTTTCATTATTTCAGCAAGTATGAATGCCGAAAGAACATTATCTTTTGCTGCATTTGATGCGACAGGTCTATTTACGGCTATCTTTGTTGGTATTGTATCTTTTGAACTTTATCGTATCCTTGTAGAAAAAAGGGTTGGACGTATCAATTTAGAAGGTTCTGGTGTCCCTCCAGCATTAGCAGATTCGATTGGTAATTTAGTTCCAGTTGCAATTGTGGTTGTTTTGACTGCATTCTTAAATAATTTATTATTTAGTTTAACAAGTATTAACCTTCCACAGGTTATCACAATGCTTATGAGTCCATTGGTTGCGGCGGTAGATAATATTTGGGGAGTTATTATTCTTGCTGTTGTTGTCATGGTATTCTGGTGGTTCGGTATTCATGATTCTGTTATTACAAGTGCTTTAGACCCATTCTTTTACAGTAATTTAGGTGCAAATGCAGCGGCATTTGCGGCAGGAACAGCAGCGGTTGCATTGCCACATGTTGTTACAGCACCATTCTGGTGGAATTTTATGGCAATTGGTGGAAGTGGTGCAACGTTAGGGCTTGCTTTCTTAGCGTTGACAAGTAAGTCAAAACAGTTAAAAACAATTGGTAAACTGTCTTTTATTCCTTCTTTGTTTAATATTAATGAACCGTTAATTTTTGGTCTTCCACTTATGTACAATCCAATTATGATGATTCCATTTATTATTGTTATGCCAATCAATGGTATTATTACTTATTTAGCAATGAGCAGTGGAATTGTTGCAAAGACATTTGCATATGCAAGCTGGAATATGTTCTCGCCGATTGCGGCTTTAATTGATACGATGGATTTTAAAGCGGTCTTATTGATTGTTGGATTAATTGTTGTGGATGTTTTGATTTATTTACCATTCTTTAAAGCATTCGAAAAAGAAAAATTAGCAGAAGAAAAGGAGTAATCGTAATGAAGGTAGTATTGGCATGTAATGCAGGTATGAGTACAAGTATCATGAAGATGAAGCTGGAACAGGAAATGAAAAAGGAAGGCTTAGAGCCTAATGTGATTGCTGTTCCAGTATCGGAAATTGAAGATTATTTAGAAGGAGCAAGTGTTGTTCTATTAGGGCCACAGATTCGTTTCCTTAAGGCAGAAGTTCAAAGTAAGACAGATGTACCTGTACTTACTATTGATATTAAAGATTATGGTAGTATGAATGCTACAAAAGTTTATGCAATGATCAAAGAAACTTTAAATAAGTAATATGGGAAATCTCCTATCGATACAATGTGTTCTATTTCGTAGGAGATTTTTATCTTTGCTGCAGAATTCAAGAAAGTATCAGATATGTGTAATTGCGACATCTGTAAAATAATGGTATCCTTCAAGTAAATTGGAGGAACGCTATGAAAAAATTATTAGCTGTAATTTTGAGTGGGTTATTACTTGTGGGTTGTTCAGATACAGCGTCTGGACATGATGAATTGAATCGTCCGGAAGAGGATAAGATTACAATTACCAATTCTGTGACTTTAAATAGTCAGAGAGTGGATATGAGTGAATACAAGTGGATTGGGGATCGTGTCGCGGATTTTGAAAAAATATCGATTGCAGATTCTGTGCGGTTGTTTGCAGAAAATGGATCGGGTGTTCTATACTATGGATACCCGGGATGTCAGTGGTGCGAAAGAGCAATCCCAGAATTAAATAAAGTTATGAATGAGCTGGATCTTCCGGTTTATTATATTGATGCATCCATTATGCCAGATCAAGAAACGTATAATAATCTTCTTAGTTATGTGAAGGATGATTTACGTAAAGATGAGAATGGAGAACCTGAATTCAATGTTCCATATGTTGTTGGGGTGAAAAAAGGTAAGCTTGTTGCATCTCATACTTCTTTGATTAAGGGATATTCTATCCAAGAAAAAGATCAAATGTCCGATGCGCAGAAAGAAGAATTGCAAGAAGATTATAGAGAAATCTTCCGTGCTGTTGCAGATTAAGAAATGACCTGTAATTGTGAGAATTCACTATTACAGGTTTTTTTGAATGTAGTATAATTTAGTTATGAAAAGAAATATTTATGCTGGTACATATACCAGCAGCACCAGTGAAGGTATTTACCATCTTCAATTAGAAGAGGGAAAGCTTTCTAACGCAGAAGTATTCGCAAAAGTAGATAATCCAAAATATATTGCAATGCAGGATGGTATTTTAGCTACTCTAGCCACTTTTGAACAAGGAGCGGGAGTTGCAACATATGATCTGAGTGGAAATCAGCTCGACCGTATTGCCTTTGAAGAAAGAACTTCTTGCCATATTGCAATGGATGAAGACCGTATTTTTACGGCAAATTATCATACAGGAGTTGTATCTGTTCTGGAGAATCGGAAAGGAAAATTAAAATTGATTCGTAGTGTGGAGATTCAGAACGGTGCAGGTTGCCATCAGATTATTGTGTGGAAAGATTGTATCTTAGTACCATGTCTATTTTTGGATCGTGTTATGATTTTTGATAGAGATCTGAATCGGAAAGGTAGTATCCGTTTTAATACGGGTACAGGACCTCGTCATGGTCTTATTACAAAAGATGGGGAATATTTCTATCTTACATCTGAATTGTCCAATGAACTATATGTGATTCATACAGGAGATTGGGAAATTTTATCTTGTACACCTGTATTACCAAATGAAGAGACACATGTCCGTAGTACTGCTGCGATTCGTTTGAGTGAAGATGAAAAGTATGTATATATTTCGACAAGAGGAAAAGATGTTATTTCTGTATTAGAAATGAAAGATCATAGACCAGAATTAATACAGTGTTTTAGCACATTAGGTAAACATCCACGTGATTTCATGCTTTGTGATGGATATTTGTTATGTGCGAACCGTTATTCCAATGAGGTAATATCTTTTGAAATCAATGAAGATGGTTCTGTAGGTAGACCTGTTTCTCGTATTTCCGTACCAGAAGCTGTCTCTTTGATTACGAAATCTTAAAATGAAAAAGATCGAGTGATATCGATCTTTTTTGCACTTTATAAAATAAAAAAACATCTATCGTTAGATAGATGTTTTCATGGTGGAGCTAAGGAGGATCGAACTCCTGACCCCCTGCTTGCAAAGCAGGTGCTCTCCCAGCTGAGCTATAACCCCAAGTGGTAGAATTATTTTACTACATGGGGATTTAAAAATCAATCTAATTTGAAAGAAAGTGTGGCTTTTTCTTCTTTGAACTGAAAATGAAGTGTTGCGCCGTTAATCATTGTCATATGTGGAAGGGTATGACCGATATCGGCCTGATAGAAGACAGGGATATCGGGGAAAGCTCGTGTAATCGCTTCTGTATCGTTCATGCCAGTATCTGAATGAGGAAGACAAGTACGCCCAATTAAAATCGCTTTTGTATTCTCGAACCATCCTGCATAACGGAACTGTAAGAAAGTACGATAAAGAACTTCAGAGCTACAAGCAAAGTTATCAAAATACCAGATGATACCATCTTTTGCATATCGTTCTATAAAATCCTTTGTATAGTCAAACTTTGTTCCAATAAAGTCCTTTAATACATCGATACATCCTCCAATGCATCGACCTGAACAGACTAGATCGGATACGTTACTCTGCCATTTGGAATCGATATCGTAGCTGAGATCATCTACTAAAAAAGGAGCTTTAGAAAGACAGCGAGGCGAGGATTTTTGTTCCAATAGATTGCCTTGAATTATCTGTAAATTATCTTCTAAATAATTTTTTAATGGGACAAGATCATAGGACCCTGCATTGCAACCATAGATTGTAGCAACATCATATCCACATGTATAGGGATATAGAATACCAGTAGGATCGGAAGCTCCCATGAGCCATTTTGGATTGTTTTGCATACTATCAAAGTTGACATATGGTAGAATCTCATCTAAGAAATCTCCTCCAGATGCACACATGACCATATTGACCTTAGGATTGTCGAATAATTCATTGAGTTCTTTTGCTCGTGTCGGGGCATCTGCACTACGTTCATTATCATTGCGTACCGAAGCTGTTTCGATAATATGAAAACCTCTTTCTTTGAGTACGTTTAAGGATCGATCGAAATCGTATAGTTTATGACCGACACCTGCAGAAGGGGCTGTAATACCGATTGTGTCGTTCTTTTTTAAAAAATTAGGGTAGATCATTTTAATTCCTCCACATCTATTTTAAGAAATTCCTAAGAGATGGTTCAACTACAATTCACACGCCGAAATAAAAGAATGTTAAAATAAAGATATGAAAATGAACAAAAAGAGTATGACAGGCATTATGGCCTGTTTGTTAATGCTGAATATGACAGGTTGTATGAAATCGACAGTTCGTACGATCAAAGATGGAGTATATGAAGGAACAGGCATGGGATATGGCGGTGAGATTACTACTTCTGTCACATTTCAGGATGGTAAGATGAAAGATATTCAAGTGTTAGATGAAGCGGAAAGTGACGTGATTGCTTCTTCGGCATTGAAAAATGTACCAAATTATATTTTGTCGGGACAGTCATTTAATGTGGATGTTTCGTCTGGTGCTACAATCACTTCCGAAGGAATAAAGAATTCTGTGAAAGATGCTATTCAAAAAGCAGGAGGAAATCTAGAGGAGTGGAATGAAGATTGTACAGGAAAGCATATGGATCCGGTTACTGAAGTACATACTGATGTGGCAGTTATAGGTGGTGGTACATCCGGTATTGCAACGGCATTACGTCTTTCACAGATGGGAATTGATACGACAATTGCGGAACGTGCTTCTGTACTTGGGGGTATTTTACGTCATACCGAATATGCAACGGAAGTGATTACTGGAAACTCTTCTAAGAAAGAAGAGATTGACTATGAGGCGCCGGAAGAAATTTGTGAAGATATTCGCTCTTTTGCAAGAGGAGAAGTGAATGAGTCTGCGCTAAAGATTATTCAGGATAATCTGAAAGATACTGTGCGTTGGCAGAAGGATATTTTAGGAATTACATTTTTGAACCGACCTGTAGAGAATCAGATTTATTCTGGAAATGCGTTGTCTTTCTATGATAATGCGTGTGGTTCCATTGGAGAATTACTGGCGAAAGAAGCGGATGTATCTGGGGCTCGTATCTTGACGGATATGGCTGTTACTGGGGTAGAAGAAAAAGACGATAGTGTCTTAGTAACGGGAAAAGGCAGAGATGGAACAGTCTATAAGATTGATTCGGAATATGCTGTTATCGCTTCTGGTAGTGGAGCACTATTTCAAAGTGCGGATGGACCATCAATCCGTATGAATGTATCTGGAACAAAAGAGAGTGGCTATCGTACGATCGAGGATCCTAAAGTACTTGGGCAGAGTATCGGTCTGACTTTTGGTGAAGGTAGGACGGTAGATTCCTATGATGCTCTGAAAGAAGTTCTGAATAAAGGTGCATTGTTAGTGAATTCCAATGGGCAGCGTTTTGTCAATGAGAGCAAAGGAATCACAGAACTTGGCCATGCAGTAGCAAATCAAGGCGGAGTGACATATCTTGTCATGAATGAGTCTGCGTATTCGCATTGGAAGACGGTGATGGAAAAAGATGCAGTTATTACTAGGGAAGAACGAAATGCTTTGATATCGGATTCTGCTGATGGAATCTATAAAGCAAATACTCTTAGTGAATTATGTACACTTACAGGTGTTCCGGAAAGTGAATTGTCAATTACTCTCGATCAGTATCATCAAGATGTTCTACAGGCTTCCCAAGATAAGAATTATGTCGATGCACTTGGCAGAAGTTCCTATGATAATGATATTGAAACGACAAGTCCGATGTATGCAGTTCGCTTAGATGTGTATGATATGTTGTTCTCAGGGGAGATTGAAACAGATTCCTCCCTTCGACTGATTAAAGAAAATGGGGATGCAAGTGAACGTGTCTATGCCGTAGGTAGTGCATGTGGAGAACTCTTTGGTGAGCAGGCTCCTGAAGGAATGATGAATACTTGGTCTTTTGTTTCTGGTAAAAAAGTAGCCGATACCATTGCAAAGAATCTTTCTCCAAAAGCATATCAGTCTTTACAAAGTAATTTGTCAAATTAAGTGCAACATCTAATGTGAGTTTATAATTTCGTTTG
>CAUWDF010000017.1:0-21967 GCA_963557245.1 uncultured Bulleidia sp. | reverse complement strand
TTCATGGACTTTTATTTTTTATAAGTGTTGCACTTAAAATGATAATTCATCAAAACAAAAAAATCCAAACAAATCATGTTTGGATTTTTTACTTTATCCTAAATATTTAAGAATAAAATCGAATACTCTATCATAATAACCAGGTGATAAACTTGTTTCTCTAAAGCCCGCCCCTTCAACTGTATAAAGTTCTTTTTCCGAAGAGCATGCATAATAATTATCGAATAGCATACTGCATGGAACAATATTATCTTCTGTGCCATGGATAAACATCATTGGAACAGCACTCTGGGATAACTGTCTCTTTGTAGAAACATCATTCATTGAAAAATGTAACATTTGCCTTACATAAAAATCGACTGTTGGAATAAATGGACGTCCATCCATCTTACAATTACTACGAATTCCATGAAGAATCATTTCTTTCACACCTGAAAAACCGGAATCCTCAACAGCACAAAGAACATTTGAAGGAATATAGTCACCAACAGCATTCATAACTGCTGCAGCACCTGCATCCTGCCCAACCAATGCAATTTTTGCAATCGGATCAATATTTAGTAAGTAATTGATCCAACTAATCAAATCGTAATGCTCATTCCATCCAAGACCTGTATATTTACCACTGGACATACCACAGCCTCGTTGATCAATCGCTAAAACATTACAATCCCTATGATCTGCTTCGTACATGTAGTCCATCATATCACCAGAGAATGAGCCAACACCAGGTATTAAAATAATCCATTTATGTGCCTCTGGATGATTTGTTAAACGTAATGCATGTAATTTTAATCCATCATAAGACTCTAAAAATTCATCATCACGAACACTATGTGCAAACCATTCTCTTCTTTCAGAATCCGTGAGCATTTTTTTAGTTGTATTTCCATAGATTGCTGAATGCTGAAGATCAAACGCATTACGGAATACAAGATAACCAAATCCCCCATAAGCTGCTGCACCTGCGGCGGCAGTAACACCAATAACTTTTAAAAGTGTATGTTTATTTTTTTCTTCACTCATGATCAATCTCCATACTGCAAAAAAATCTTCGCAGTTACCACCTGCGAAGATTATAACATGATTAAGCTTTAGACAGAATATTTAAACGTTCGACAATTGCTGCATATTGTTTTTCATATCCAACAAGTTTTTCTTTTTCTGCATCAATCTTAGCCTTTGGAGCCTTTGCAATAAATCCCTGGTTAGATAACATCTTATGAGAACGTTCTAATTCTTTTTCTAGTCTTTCTTTTTCAGAAGTTAACTTCTTAATTTCTTCTTCTGGATTAGATAACTCAGAAGAAGGAATATATAAAGTACCACCCTGGATTGTTTCAATAGCAAGATCTCCATCTAAGTTATCAAGCCATTCAACCTTAGCCATCTTAGAAAGAATAGCACTGAAACCAACTGTAACTGGAATCGTATTGCCATCTAAATCTTTTAACATAACATGTAATGGAGCTGATGGTTTTAAGTCATTTGCATTCTTGACTTCACGAATCTTCTGAATTGCCGAAATAATTCGATCCATTGAAGCAAGATCACTTGTTGCAATACCTTCAATCTTTGTAGGCCATGTTTCTAAGCATATAGACTCCTTAGAATGAGGTAATGTCTGATAAATTTCATCTGTAACAAATGGAATAAATGGTGACAGTAACTTAGCAAGATTATACAGAGTAACATAAAGTACAGATTGAGCTGCCTTCTTTGCTACTTCATCTGCACCATTCAGTTCAGACTTAGACATTTCTACATACCAAGAACAGAAATCATTCCAAGCAAAAGAATAAAGCTCATTTCCCACCAGAGCAAACTCATATTTTTCCATGTTTGCTGTAACATGTTCAATCGTATTGTTCAACTTATTGAGAATCCAAGCATCTGCAAGAGAAAGATGGCTTAAATCTACATCTTTTTCTTGCATTCCTTCTGGAAGATTCATGATAACAAAACGAGATGCATTCCAAATCTTATTGATAAAGTTCCAAGCTGCTTCGACCTTTTCAGGAATATAACGCATGTCCTGACCTGGTGTAGAATTCGTTGTTAAGAAGAAACGCAGAGCATCATCACCATATTGATCGATAACATCCATTGGGTCAATACCGTTACCTAAAGACTTAGACATCTTTCTACCCTGTGAATCACGAATCAATCCATGAATCAAAACATCCTTAAACGGACGATTATTTGTGAAATGTCTAGCCTGAAAAGCCATTCTCGCAACCCAGAAGAAGATGATATCATAACCAGTGACCATAGTAGAGGTCGGATAATAACGATTCAAATCTTCTGTATTATCTGGCCAGCCAAGTGTAGCAAATGGCCATAGAGCAGAGGAAAACCATGTATCTAATACATCTTCATCCTGAACCCAGTTTTCAATATCCTTTGGATCCTCTTCCCCTACATATGTCTCACCAGTTTCTTTGTTATACCAAGCTGGAATTCTATGACCCCACCATAACTGACGAGAAATACACCAGTCTTCAATATTCTCTAACCATTGTGTAAATGTTTTTTCAAAACGTTCTGGATAGAATGTAATCTTCTGATCTGGATCATTCTGATTCGCAAGAACATCTTCAGCTAATGGCTTCATTTTAACGAACCACTGCTGAGAAAGATATGGTTCAACAACACAATGTGTTCTTTCGGAATGTCCTACCTGATGCACAATATCTTCAATATGATCTAAGTTTCCATCTGCTTCAATCTGCTTAATAACAGCATCACGAGCTTCATAGCGATCCATACCAGCGTATTTACCGCATTTTTCATTCATTGTTCCATCCGGATTCATGATGATTGGCTTTGGAAGACCATGACGATCTGCAATAGCAAAGTCATTAGGATCATGAGCTGGAGTACACTTCATGATAGCTGTTCCAAATTCCATATCAATATAATCATCCCCAATAATTGGCAATGTATCACCATTTGCTGGATTGATACAATGTTTGCCGATTAAGTGCTTTGTACGATCATCATTAGGGTTAACAACTACACAAACATCACCGAACATTGTTTCTGGTCGAGTTGTCGCAACAACGAACTGTTCGTTATCTTCAACAGTGTGATAGTTCATGTAATACATCTTACCTAGATCTTCCTGATAATAAACTTCGATATTGGAAAGAGCTGTTCTAGCTTCAGGATCCCAGTTGATGATTCTCCAACCACGATAAATAAGACCTTCGTTATACAAAGTAACAAATACATGTCTTACAGCACGATTAAACCCTTCATCCATTGTAAATCTCTCACGGCTATAGTCTAAAGAGTTTCCTAACTTAGCCCACTGTTTACGAATAGTAGAAGCGTATTCTTCTTTCCATTCCCAAGCGCGATCCAAGAACTTTTCGCGTCCAATATCATAACGTGAAATTCCTTCTGACTTTAAACGAGCATCGACCTTTGCCTGTGTAGCAATGCCTGCATGGTCCATGCCTGGCAAGAAAAGCATATCATAACCCTGCATTCTCTTATAACGGGCAATAATATCCTGAAGTGTATTATCCCATGCATGACCAATGTGAAGAATACCTGTTACATTTGGTGGAGGAATAACGATTGTAAATGAGTCTTTGGACTTATCACCAGCTGTGAAATAACCTTTTTTAACCCAGTTATCATAACGTCCTTCTTCGACCGCTTTGTGATCATATTTCGATGCGAGGTTGTTGTTCATAGAGTTCTCCTTTCAAACAAAAACGCCCTGCATTACACAGGACGTCATTAACGTGGTACCACCTTTGTTTACTTCTCAAATGCGTAACGTGCATAATACGTTTTCTCTTACTTCTATTTTCTGAGAAAAAAGCTCCTGGATGACTTCGTCGATAGCTACATATCTGTTCTCACCTACCACAGACTCTCTAAAATTGCATACTATAGATTACTTGTTCCTCTCAACACTCATTAAGATTATATATAGATTAAAATATAAATTCAATAGTCACGATCATACAAAACAAAATTTGTTATCCTATCTGATTGTACAATACGTTTTGTGATAAACCCATCCAGAATAAAATAGAAAATATATAGAATCTCATAGATGAATGGAGGCATCTCAAAAAAATAATTAATCACTTTTGTAATCACAAACAAGGCAAGATATACAGAAAAATAAACTCCAAATACAATTAAAAAATACACTGATTTTTTACCAAAAGTCTGAAGATTTTCTTCACGGTTATGTTTCTGCTCAATCTGTCTATCATTCATATATATCGTCCTAATCTATCATTCACAAAAAGGAATATGCAAATGCTCATACGCTTTTGGCGTTGCCACACGTCCTCTTGTTGTTCGATTTACAAAACCTATCTGAATCAGATACGGTTCATAAACATCTTCTAATGTTGTAGTCTCTTCCGAAATACTATTGGCTAAAGCATCTAAACCCACTGGACCACCATGGAATCGTTCAATAATCCCTCTTAAATATCTTAAATCAACTTCATCTAATCCTAATGAATCTACATGCAATCGCTGTAGAGCATCAGAGGCAATCTCTTTAGAAATAACACCATCATTCAAAATCTGTGCAAAATCTCGAATACGGCGGAATAAACGATTTGCAATACGAGGTGTCCCTCTTGAACGACGCGCGATTTCAGCAATAGCATCTTTATCAATCTTAGAATTTAAAACATGTGCAGTACGAAGAACAATTGAACTTAGCTGGTCTTCGTTATAGTATTCTAATTTAGATACAATTCCAAAACGATCTCGCAAAGGAGAGGAAAGATCTCCGGCACGAGTTGTAGCACCAACGAGAGTAAATGGCGGAAGATCAAGACGGATAGGACGTCCACCTTGACCATTCTCTCCACCAACCATTACATCTAACTCGAAATCTTCCATTGCAGAATAAAGAACCTCTTCCACAATTTTAGGAAGACGATGAATTTCATCAATAAAAAGTACATCACCTGGTTCTAAAACAGAAAGAATACTTGCCAAATCTCCCGGCTTTGAAATAGACGGACCTGTCGTAACACGAATATTTGTATTCATTTCATTTGCAATAATATATGCCAACGTCGTTTTACCAAGTCCAGGTGGACCATATAACAAAACATGATCTAGAGATTCATTTCTCTGTAGTGCTGCTTGAATATAAATCGTCAAATTTTCTTTTAAAGTATCTTGTCCTACATAATCTTTTAACGTACGGGGACGTATAGAATCATCACCAGACTCAAATTCTGCAGATAATAATCTCTCTTTATCTTCCGTCATTAATTACCTCCAAGTCTTTGTTTTTGAAGGAACTGAAGTGCTTTTTTCAAATATTCTTTGACAGTCAATCCAGGTTCATCCATTAACATATTACCTACAGCTGTCAATTCTCCTGAACGATAGCCAAGATTTTTTAACCCCTCTAACGCATCCGAAATTTCTTGCGGATATTTCTGCGAAACTGTAGGACGAGAGAATTCTTGAGATTGAACAAGCTTACCCTTAAGATCAAGAACTATCTGAGAAGCAGATTTTGCCCCAATACCAGGCAATTTACGCAGCGCAGTCAGATCACCTGACTCGATTGCTTGAATAATGGCATCATAACCTGCTTTAGCAAGCATATTCATCGCCGTTTTCGGTCCAAGACCTTTTACTGAAATTAAACGGAGAAACAAATCCTTTTCTTCTTGTGATTCAAAACCAAATAAAGAAACATCATTTTCCGTCAAATGCATATATGTATATATATGCACCGACTGATTTAACGAAATTTGATCACAATGTGGATATGCTATTTTTAACCCAATACCATTATGATCAACCACAATGGAATCCACACTATAGGAAGCAATTGTTCCATTGATAAAAGCAATCATAAAACACCTTCCTAGTCTTTAAAATCAAGGATATAGTTATTAATGATAACCTGATCACCATCTTTTGCTCCTGCTTCACGAAGAGCTTTATCAACTCCCATTTTAGCAAGCTGGACAGCGAACTGATATGCCTGATCTGCATCATAAAGATCGAACTGATCGCATAAATTGTCAACTTTCTGAGAAACAACCTTCCAACGACCTGGAGCATCTTTTTCAATATAGAAATCTGGTCTCTTTGGTTCGTAACGGTAAACAACTGTTTCAGAAATTGGCTCTGGTGCTTCCGCTTCAATTTCTTTCGCATTTTCAATTTCATGCATAGCAGCATAAAGAACCTCTTTTAAGCCTGTATGCATAATTGTACTAACCTCATAAACTTTAAGATCAGGAAATTTCTTTTTAAACTCATCTAAGTACATGGAAGAATATTCATCATCCATCTTATTAGCTACAACAATTTGAGGACGTTCCACAAGCTCTTCAGAATAGTCCTTTAACTCTTTATTGATAATTTCGTAGCATTCAACAGGATCTCCAGCTTCACCACTCATATCAACCACATGAATCAGAACTCTACAACGCCTAATATGACGTAAGAACGCATCGCCTAAACCGCGTCCTTCTGCAGCTCCTTCAATAAGACCTGGCATATCTGCAAGAACGAAACCGTGATCATGATCTAAATCTACGACACCGATATTAGGTTCAATCGTTGTGAATGGGTATGCTGCAATTTCTGGATTCGCCTTGGTAACAACAGAAAGAAATGTAGATTTACCTACTGAAGGAAAACCAATTAGACCGGCATCTGCAAGAAGACGTAATTCAACGGTAATATCTAAAGATTCTCCAATTTCACCTGGCTGTGCATATTCAGGAGCATCATTTCGTGCAGTAGCAAAATGATGGTTACCAAGACCACCCTTACCACCTTTAGCAATACGTACTTTCTGACCGGCTTTTGTAAGATCCGCTAACAAATCGCCAGTTTTTGCATTACGAATCATTGTTCCAGGTGGAACTTTAACAATAATATCGTCACCAGACTTACCATGCATTTTTTTTATCAAACCCGGTGCACCGTTTCCAGCTTTAACAGATTGTGTAAAGCGCAACTTTGTTAAAGTCGATTCATTGGTATCAACAGCAAAATAGATACTACCTCCATCTCCCCCATCTCCACCAGCAGGACCTCCATTTGGATAATATTTTTCTCTACGCCAAGCAACAATGCCTCGACCACCGTCACCAGCTTTAAGATGCATTTTGATGAAATCAATCATGTGGATTCCTCCTTCCATTTATAAAAAATGCTCCTGAATCTCAGGAGCATTATAGATTTACTTAAGCTTCTACAGGATAGACAGAAACCTGCTTCTTATCCTTGCCAAGACGTTCGTATTTAACAATACCTGCTGCTGTAGCGAATAATGTATCGTCGCCACCACGTTTAACGTTCTTACCAGGGAAAATTCTAGTTCCTCTCTGTCTGTAAATGATAGAACCGCTGTTTGTGAATTCGCCGTCTGCTTTCTTAGCTCCAAGTCTTCTTCCTGCAGAATCACGTCCGTTCTTTGTGGAAGAAACACCCTTCTTAGATGCGAATAACTGCATATTCAGTGTGAACTTCATGCTATTACACCTCCGTAACTTTAATTTTCAGAAAATCTTTATTTACTTCCTCTACTGTTTGTAATTGTATCAGAGCTGTTCTTAAAATCAGATCTGTACGACTACATGGATATGCAATTTGAATTTCAGCATACCCTTCGGATAAGATTATATTTTCCTCATCCGTTAAGATATCTAAGGCATTGCACAATCCTGTGATAATCCCGCTTACAGCAGTACAAACAAGATCATGTCCATATTCATCTGAATCTGCATGGCCTTGAGCCAACAGGGAAGTAATCAGATTATTCTCTACTGTAACGAGTATTTTAATCATTAATTAGCCTTCGATAGCTTCAATAGTAAGCTTTGTATATGGCTGACGATGACCCTGTCTGTGATGTGTAGAGCCTTTCTTAGCCTTGTAAGTGAAGATTCTAATCTTCTTTTCCTTACCCTGCTTTTCAACTTTAGCCGTAACCTTTGCACCATCAACATATGGTGTTCCGATCTTTGTTCCTTCGTTGGAAATCAGAACAACCTTGTCGAAAGTAACTGTGTCACCCGGCTCTGCATTGAGCTTTTCAACATAGATCTCCTGACCAGCTTCAACCTTTAACTGCTTACCGCCTGTTTCGATAACTGCGTACATGAATACACCTCCTGACATTTATCTTAAGACGCGCCATTAAGGGGACTATCCATTTAAATAGTTCTTAACCCTGCTCTGTGCGGTTACAGACCTCTCTCAAGAGGGCTGATAACAGCGGTATCTTACACGTTTTTTGATAAAATGTCAACCTTCTATTTTGTTTTCATTATTTCAAAGTTCGTGCAGCTTTTTTTATCCATTTTACTCTTTCATCAACATCGCAATTTGATAAAGATGTTAATGTACTATAAATTTTTAATTTTTCTTTTGTATTATACATATCATCTTTTTCGACTGCAATAACAGTATGATTGATAGCTTCCTGAAATGCTGCTTCATCCATGTCTTCTGCCCCATGCATATCATTCAGAAATTGCTCTACATTTTTAGAATCATGTTTAAACATAATTATAGGAACTCCTCTTCTTCTTTTTCAGGTGAAACTGTTACTACTTCATCATTTGCAATTGCTTCATCAATTAATTTTTCGTAATCAAACTTTGATTCATAATATTCGCTCTTTTCAATCGAAGGTTTTGTGACTGGATTCTTTGGATCAAAAATGGTGCAGCAATCTTCAAATGGCAAAATACTTGTTTCATAAGTTCCAATCTTACGTGCAAGATCAATAATTTCAATTTTGTCATTACAAATTAATGGCCGGAAAACAGGAATTGTACATACATTATTAATACATGCAATAGATTCCAAAGTCTGAGAAGCAACCTGACCTACCGACTCACCTGTACCAATTGCTAAACAGCGATTGTTTTCAGCTACTCTTTGTGCAAGACGGAACATCATACGACGCATAAGAGTAACGGCATATGGATCACCTGCTGTCTTATAAATCTGTAACTGAAGATCTGTAAAGTTAATAACATGAACCTTCATATGGCCCTGATACTCACTTACCATAGAAGCTAATGTAAGCACCTTCTGCTTCGCATTCTCACTTGTATATGGAGGCGAAGAGAAATGAATTGCTTCTACATATAATCCTCGTTTCATTAATTGATAAGCTGCAACCGGTGAATCAATACCACCGGACAGCATAAGCAGAACTCTGCCATTAATTCCACTTGGATAGCCACCAGCTCCTGGAATCTTTTCCGATGTGATGTAGGCACAATCGTTATGAATCTCAATACGAATCGGAAGATCTGGGTTATGTACATCGACTTTTAAACCTGTCTGATGTAAAATTGCAGACGCAACTTCACGATTGACCGCATCCGAATGCATAGGATACGACTTGTCATGACGCTTTGTAATCATTTTGAAAGTCTTTTTATCTGTCTCCTGTGCAATACGTACACATGTATTCTTTAATGTTTCAATATCATTTGCAACCTTTTCTGTGAAAGAGAACGAGGAGATACCAAAAACCTTTTTAAGTTTAGCTGTAATTTCTTCTGGATCTTCGTCCGTTAACTTGATATAAATACGATCAAATGTCTTTCTATATTCCAGATTTGGGTAATCGCGAAGCATATATTTAACGTTATGAAAAAGTCTTGTAATAAAATCTTTTCGATTCTTTCCTTTTGTAGAAAGTTCTCCGTAACGAATCAGAACTGTATCATATTTAACCATACTGTTTAATGATCTCCTTTAATGAATTTAAAAAACGATCGATTTCTTCCATTTTATTGTAATAAGCCAAACTTATACGAATACAACTACTTGCGCGAATCGGAGAAAATCCCATTGCTGTCAACACATAGCTTGGATCGACCGACTTGCTTGCGCAGGTACTACGTGCACTAACCATAAATCCCGCTCTATTCAAAGCATTTTGCATAACTTCAGAAGGAATCTTTTCATAAGAAAAATTGATTGTACTAGGAATCGCATCCTCTGGACTATTCAATTCAATTCCTTCAATTTCTTTAAGTCCTGTAATTAAATGATCATGCATCCCTTGAATATGAGAATGATACTTCTTACCATTTTCTAAAGCAATACGTAAAGTCTTAGCAAAAACCATATCCGCTGGAGCATTTGACGTACCACCTCTTAGGCCATACTCCTGTTCTCCTCCATTGATTAACGGTTCAAACTCCACATGTTGTTTTTTCACTAATATCCCACTACCTTTTAAGCCTTCCAACTTATGAGCAGAAATAGATGCTAAATCTATATTCGTTAGATCCACATCAACTTTACCAATTGTCTGCGTCAAATCTGAATGCATATATGCATGAGAATGTTTTTTAACATATTCAGCAATTTCAGGAATTGGATGAATAGAACCAACCTCATTATTAACATACATAACTGAGACAATAGCAGTGTCTTCATCTAATGCTTTTTTCAAATCTTCTAAACGGACTTTACCTTCTTGAGTAACTGGAAGATAGGTAACACGATAGCCAAAAACACGTTCTAACTGCGCACAACAATTCATAATACTCGAATGTTCAATTGCAGTTGTAATTATATGTTTTTTTTCTGGATGCGCAAAACAAACGCCTTTAATTGCGCTACTGTTCGATTCCGATGATCCGGAAGTAAAAATAATTTCATCAGTACAAACACCCAAAAGCCCGGCGATTGCTCGACGGGCCTTTTCCATCATGCGGTAGATTTCGCTGCCTTCGTCATAGAGTGACTCACTGTTCACATAATATTTTTCCAGCAGCGACTCATACGCTTTCAGTACTTCTGGGTTAACTCTTGTTGTACTGGCACTATCAAAATAGATTCTCATGCGCCTTTTGCATTCTCCTTAATCATAGATTCATAGTTTCCTGGATGAATCTTTTCAATTGTAGCAATTGCAATGGTTAATGCCTGTGTATATTCTCCGTTACGGAAACATAATTCCGATCTTGTTAATTCCGAATCAATATCTGCGTAAGTAGAACGATATCGATTACCGAAAACAATTGTATTTTCTACCATTGCTACAGTCCCAACAACATTATTGACATTATTATAAAGTTTGTAGATAAAATCTAAAGCATCTTGTAACACAGAAGATACCAATTGAATGTTAATTGGTGTCTCATCGACCATAGTCTGAAGCTTTGTAATATATTCATCCGCTTTTTTCATATCCATCTGATACGTATCAGAAATATTTGGAAGCTTATATTTACGAATCTTAACCTGCATCTGATTCATGATAATTTGCAATTTTACTAATTCCTTGCGAATACGATCTTCATCACTTGTAACTGCTTCAATCTTAAATCTCATCTCTTTCAAAGAATCATTACAAACACTAAAGCCATCATGTAATTCATTCAACGAAACAAGAACTGTACTTGCCGGAATCTGATATACACCTACATTATCAATAACATTTGGAACCTGATCATTTAAACGTTTAAGATCTGCCTCATCCTTTTCGAGCTGTTCCATCATGCCTTCAAGTCCAAACTTTACAGACGCAGAAGTAAGCCCCTGACGCACAAATTTCGCATTCTGATTTGCTTCATTTGCAAGTTCGGCTGTCTCTTTAGAAAGAACTTTCATCTGGTCATACGCTTCCCCTTCGCTACGAACAGAAGTAATCATTTGTGTCAGACGATTCTTATATGTAATGATATTTTCAGAAATGTTTTCCATGTTGCCATTCTGAAGTTTTGTAAGATCTGCTTTTAACATTTGTGTTAAAGTAGACAAATTCTTTTCAATTTCAAGATGTTTTAAATAAACACCTCTTGCACGGTTATGAGCATATTCTTTTTTAAGTTCTTCAGCCATGTTCGGAATAACACCACGTGCGTCTTCTAACAAAGATGGCATGCGTGTGATGAGAGCTTCAATTTCTTTCATACTCGATTCAATCGAACGCAACTCTGCATTTGCTTTATCATAATCGCCAGAAAAAGTCCAATCTTCAAAAGTAGAGAACATTTTCTCCGTTTCAGCAATTTTCATTTCAATTGCGTTCCAACTGAAAGATAAGCGAGTTGCATTTTCCTGTGCTGAAGATTTCAGAGCACGGAAACGGTTCTTAAGATTTGTAGCTTGTTGACGCTGACGATTATCTTTTGCAAGAACTTCATCCAATAACATGTCCAGCTCTTTCACTTCCTTATCCGTCAGTGAAAGATCCTTTTCAAGCTCTTGCATAATATCATCCGCTTTACGTAGCTTACCAACCAAGATACTGTCTTCACAAGAAGCTAAATTTTCTGAAATCTTCTGGATAGAAGACTGCGAATGATCAAACATATTCTTAGCTGATTCCACTTTTTTGGCGGTCAACTCATCTCCTCTTGCAATTACTGTTGCCTTGGACAATTTGATTGTTAAAGGCACACTTTTAATATCGTTATATCTTTGCTCAAGATCTTCTAATTCTTTTCTATAATTTTTTGTTCTGATTTTTTCTACAATTAACCACACTGCTAAAATCAAAACAAGAACTGCTATTGTTATGACAACTCTGATATCAGAGATGATACTCAAAAACTGATTCATACTTTTTGCTACCTCACATCTTATTATTCAACCTATATTATACTACCAAAAAAATATAATTCTGAACATAGTATTTCATTTTATACAATGTGTCTATATATAATAAAAAAGCTTAAATAAAGCAAAATACGGATAAATCCTTGACTTAAGAAAATGAAATGCATATAATTTACACGCGTCAAATAATAGCAGCATGCAGAGTCATGCATAAAGCGTTGTTAACAGTTTATCTGCCGATTAAGTAACTGAGCTGCATTCAGCGAAAAATCACAATAACAACACCGTGCATTGATGATCTGTACCTGTTGTTATTTCGCCAATGTCATAAGGAGGAAATAACACATGGCACGTTACACAGGACCTGTTTGGAAGAAAGCTAGACGCTTAAGCTTCTCCGTATTAGAAACAGGTGAAGAGCTTAAGAAAAGAACTTATGCTCCAGGTCAGCATGGACCAACAAAGCGTATTAAACTGAGCGGTTACGGAACACAGCTCCGTGAAAAGCAGAGAATCCGTATCATGTACGGTCTGAACGAAAGACAGTTCTCCAACCTTTTCCAGAAGGCATCTAAGATGGAAGGTATGGCTGGTGTTAACTTCTTAGTTCTCCTTGAAAGCCGTCTTGATAACCTCGTATACCGTATGGGCTTCGCTAGAACTCGTAAAGCCGCTAGACAGCTCGTTAACCACGGACATATTGAAGTTGATGGAAAGAAGCTTGACATCCCAAGTGCACAGGTTAAGCCAGGTCAGGTTATTGCAGTTCGTGAAAATGCCAGAAACTTCGCAGTAATCAATGAAGCACTTGAATCCAATATTGCTTCCCCTGCTTTCGTCGAAGTAGATAAAGAAAACAAGAAGGGTACATTTGTTAGACTTCCTGAAAGATCTGAACTCAATCAGGAACTCAATGAAGCTCTCGTTGTCGAATACTACAACAGATAAAATCAGCGAAAACGCAAAAAACCACTTATTTAAGTGGTTTTTTTATTTTTTCCTAAAAAAAACTATGTATATACATCATCATGATGAAAATACATAGTTTTTATTTTAACGAATTGGCATTTCTGCTTTTAGACTTCTGCCCATTAAATCGATAATTGCTTGTTTAGGAGATTTATTCTCATATAGAATCTGATAAACCTGCTCTACAATCGGCATGTCAATTCCCTGTTTCTTCGCTTCAGCATAAACAACTTTACAAGCAAATACACCTTCCACAGTCTTTGTGTTATCTTCCCAAAATTTTTCAGCAGAACCCTCACGCCCAATCTGTAAACCAGCATTGAAATTACGTGAATGCTTAGAAGTACAAGTAACAATCAAATCTCCAACTCCATCCAATCCTAAGAAAGTCTCCGGCTTTGCACCTTGAGCAACACCATAACGTGTCATTTCAGCTAATCCACGAGTCATAAGAGCTGCACGAGCATTATCGCCCTGGCCAATCCCCTCTAAGATACCAGAAGCAATTGCCATTACATTCTTCAATGCCACCCCAATTTCTGCACCAATGACATCCGTATTACGATATACACGAAAATACTCATTTGAGAATGCCTTCTGAATCAATGTAGCAGCTTCTTCATCATCCGATACTGCATTAACTGCAGTAAGCTGACGAATTATCACTTCTTCTGCATGAGAAGGCCCAATCAACGAAACAACAGCTCTACACTTATCTTTGGGAATTAATCTATGAATTACAACAGACAATCTTTCGTGTGTATCTGGATGAAAACCCTTTGCAACATTGATAATAATAACAGGATGATCAACAAGTTCAGAAACCTGTTTTAAAACACTTTCTAAAGCTTTAACAGGTACTGCCACAAGAATGACATCTGCATCTGCAACACAATTCATATCTGTTGTTGCATGAACATTTTCGGACACAGGTGCCTCATAATATCTAGAGTTACGATGATTCTTTTCAATATCATTTACTTCTTCTTCTGAAACACCCCACATGATAACATCATTACCATTGTCGGCAAGGACCTGTGCTAAAGCAGTTCCCCAACTACCAGTACCTAATACTCTGATTTTCATTCAGAAACCTTCTTTCTAGCAATAATATGAATTGGAGTTCCCTCTAGTTCAAAAGCCTGACGCAATGTATTTTCAATAAATCTCTGATATGTAAAATGCATCAACTTTGGCTCATTACACGATAATACGAATGTTGGAGGCTGAACCCCGACCTGTGTAGCATAGTATATGCGAAAACGTTTTCCGTTTCTAGCTGGTGCAGGAGTTGTAACCTGAGAGTCCGCAATAACTTCATTTAAAATGTTTGTAGGAACCCTTCTACAAGAATTTTCATATACTCTATCTACAACCGGAATGATTGTATCAACTCTCTGTCCTGTCTTCGCACTAACAAAGACAATTGGAGCATAGCTTAAATAAGCAAACTCTTTACGAACTGTCTCTGTAAATTCAAGCATTGTCTTATCGTCTTTCTTTACAGCATCCCATTTGTTAACGACAATAGCAATTGGCTTTCCTGCCTCACATGCATAACCTGCAACATGTTTATCTTGTTCACGGATTCCTTCTTCTCCATCAATCAAAAATAATGCAACATCACATCTTTCAATTGCTGTCATTGCGCGTAAGACAGAATATTTTTCTACAGATTCGTATACTCTACCACGTTTACGAATGCCTGCAGTATCCACAATTACATAAGGTTTCCCATCACAAACAAATGGTGTATCGATAGCGTCGCGAGTTGTTCCCTGAACATTGGATACAATCGAACGATCTTCTCTTAAAATAGCATTTACAAGTGAAGATTTTCCGACGTTAGGTTCACCAATAACAGCAATATGAATACCTTTATGTTCGTCTTTTTTTTCTTCTTTTGGCATTTGTTCCATACACTGATCTAAAATATCACCAATACCGATACCATGCATACCTGAACATGCAATTGGATCGCCAAGACCTAAATTGTAGAATTCATAAATATTCATCAAACGTTCTTTAGAGTCAATCTGATTGACTGCAAGAACGACTGGTTTCTTCTGCTTCTGTAACAGCCCCGCAATATAACGGTCATCATCTGACATACCAGTCTTACCATCTGTGACCATTAAAATAACATCAGCTTCTTCCATAGCAATCTGTACCTGCGCACGAATTTCTTCCTGGAATGGTTGGTCTTCTAACTGAATACCACCCGTATCAATTATGCGGAACTGATTTCCTGTCCAATCGGCTGTAGCATAAATACGGTCTCTTGTAACACCAGGAATATCTTCTACAATCGACAAACGCTGACCGGCAATGCGGTTGAAAATTGTTGACTTACCTACATTAGGTCTGCCTACAATCGCAATCGTACCTTTAATCATTTCATGTCCTCCTTTTCCAAAAAAGGTTTAGCTATTTCATAAATCTTATCCGAGACTTCATCAATACTAAGATATGAAGTATCTATTTCAATAGCATCCTCTGCTTTACGTAATGGTGATGCTTCTCTATGAATATCTTGATAGTCTCTTTCCTTAATTTCTTCAGTAATTACTTCAAGAGATTCTGTTTCAATTCCAGACTGTATGTTCTGGTCGTAACGACGCTTTGCCCTTGCTTCCGCGGATGCAGTCATGAAAATTTTCACCTCAGCATCTTTCAGCACAACCGTACCAATGTCACGTCCATCCATGATAAAGCCTTTTGCTTTAGCCATATTCTGCTGACGTCTTACCAGTTCCTCACGTACAGATGGATGTTGAGATACTTTACTTGCAGCTAAAGAAACATGATCTTCACGGATAATTTTAGATACATTCTCACCATCTAAATAAACATTGCCTTCGGGAGTCAAACGGATTTCTGTATCTTGCAGCATTTTTGCAACCGCATTTCCATCCGTAAAATCTAAACCATTCTTTTCTGCTTTATAAGCTGTACAACGATACATAGCTCCAGTATCTAAATGTACATAATTCAACTTATTTGCCAATTTTTTCGCAATTGTACTTTTACCAGCTGCACTTGGTCCATCAATAGCTATATTTATTTTCATTTTACTTACCTCGAAATAATGATCCAATAAATCACCACTCCAAGAATAACTGCAAGAGCAATGATTAATACAATCAATACAATATTTAATATGCGATTTGTATGACGCATTTTATTCGTTACTTCACTTAGATTATCTTCATAATCATCTAGCTGTGCTCTCATCTGAGATGTTTCATTTAACAATTGTTGGCGAGTCGTTCTATCATCTTCTATATGACGATTAAATGTATCTGTACTTACATTATTTTCCAAAGGAGTAGAACTATCTGACATAAATGGAGAATCGTTATTTGAATCATCTAGTGGTGGTACCTGGTAAAGAGGCTGATTATTTGTACCATTTACCATATTTTGTACTTCAGCCATAATATCTTCTCTTGTCATAGACTGTGTACGTGTATCTTGACCAGATGGAATATTATCTTGCATTATTGGATGGGAAGACGTATTCCCTACATGCATATTATGAGTATTCGAATAATCTCTATTCAATGGCATAGTTTCTTGTAGAGATAGATTATTTGCTGATTTGGATTCTTTCCGATTCGCAAAAAATGGAATATCCATATCACTAGTGTCATAATCATCTGGATCTTGTTCAACAAATGGCTTCGTTAGTGTTTTCATTGTTTTTGATTCTTCTTTTGTGTCACCATGAATTTGTTGCAGGATATTCATTTGGGTATTTTCTGAAGAAGCATTTCCTTGATCAATATTATATTGCTTCACTTCACGAATATACTGATCTAAATAATCATGATCAAAAGAATCACTATCATCATTTTCATTTTTGGCGTAGGAACCTGTATCATACAAACTATTCATCTTAATAGATTGCGTACGATGCAGAGGTTCACGTGTCTCTGCAACCTTCGGACGTTCCATTGTTTTTGCATGTGAAGCTGTATAAGAATCATTTGAATAATTTTTTGGCGCGGCAAAATTATCTGAATCAATTTTATTCAGACGATTTGCAAACTCTGAAAGGTCCTGACTTCCGATATTTGATGAACCAGTATCACTGTGCAACTGTGCACGTAAGTCTTTATATTTTTCGTAACGAGATAATTTTGCCATAGTACTCCCCTATTTTTAATCATTATTTATTATAACATATTCATACGCAGTCTCAAAAAAGACCGGAATAACCGGTCAATTTTTTATTTACGAAGCAGAGATGAAACATGTTTATATATTAACGATGTCAATAATGAAACAAGTACACCCTTAATAATATTAAACGGTCCAACTGCAAACATGACAAATGTCCACTTGTCATGAATCACTGGAATCAATGCAGACCCCATGCCAATCAATGCATCCATCGGAATCTGATATAAGACAGAATACATTGGCAATAATAATAGCGCATTTATGAAGCATCCTACAATAGTCATAATCAAAGTACCGATACTCATGCCTATCAAAGCCGCCTTTTTTGATTTATGTCTCGCATAATAAATACTTGCTGGAACAACAAACGCACATCCTATAATGAAGTTAGCTAATTCCCCAACATAAGCCGTTTCAGAACCAGCAAATAATACTTTTAAAATAATTTTCATTCCTTCAATACATACAGCAGCGGTTGGACCTAATGCAAATCCCCCTAACATAACACCAAGTTCTGAAAAATCCATTTGATAGAATGGTGGAATAAAAGGCAACGGAAAATCAAAAAGCATCAAAGCGAACGACAGAGCGCTAAGAACAGCAATTTTTGCCATGTTTGCGGTAGTAAATAATTTGTTTTTTGTTTTTTTCATTGGTTTCTCCTCTCTACACTCCATCTAAATAATAAAAAACGGAGGTATAAAAGATAAACCTCCGGGATAAATTACAAAATGGATCTAATATAAATTTTTCTCTTCCATCCAGACTTTACTGTCGCCATCGGAGTCGCACCGAATCATGCCTTTCGGCTCGCGGGGTATACCGCCGGTCGGGAATTTCACCCAGCCCTGAGTTTTATCGTTTTTTATTTTATGAATTTAAATTAATATTGTCAATTATTTTTATTCATAAGATACTTAATTTTTTCATAAGAAGGCATGGAACTAAGAGCTCCAGTACGTGTTGTCACAATAGATCCTGCTGCATTAGCAAAAGAAAGCATTTGTAAAAGATCTGTTTCAGTCAAATCATCTAAACCATGTTCTAGAATAAAATTTAAAATACAAGCACAAAATGTATCTCCTGCTCCAGTCGTATCGATACAGTTTTTCTGAGCATATGCTGGAGCAAACGCCTTAAAGCCATTATAATAAGCCATACTGCCGTCTTTGCCTAACGAAAGACAGATAAGTTTTAAATTCGTATATTGCTGTTGTAGAGCTTCGATTGCCTCATCATAGCTTTTAATTCCAGTGAACCATCGAATCTCATTATCCGAAATCTTTAATACATCCGCATATTGCATTCCCCATGCGATTTCTTTCTTTGCTTGTTCCTGGCTCTCCCATAATATTTCTCTTAAATTTGGATCATAAGAAAGAATACAACCATTTTCCTCCGCAATTTGAATCGCATTTTTTACAGCTGTACGTGAAGGTTCATTTGTAAAAGATAATGAACCGTAATGACATATTTTTGAATCAACTAAAATAGAAAGATCAATATCTTTCTCCGCCAACATAATATCTGCACCGAATTTACAATAAAATGAAAAATCCCTATCTCCCGCATCGATATGTGTGACAAGCGCAATTGTTGTAGGAACACTTCCATCGAAACGAATTCCACAGCTGTCAATTCCTTGTTTCTAAACAGCATCTACTAGAAACTTACCAAATCCGTCTTTTCCGACCTTTCCAATAAACGCTGTCTGCTTTCCCAATTTTGTAAGCATACTCAAAACATTACATGGTGCACCTCCTGGATTGGCTTCTAAAAGAGGATTCCCATTTCCTGAATCACCTACCTGAATCATATCAATCAACAATTCTCCAATTGCCGTTACATCATATTTTTTGAAACTATCCATTTGGCCTCCTCATATATTAAGTATTTATCACATAGAATTATTATAAGTTGTTTGAAGCAAACTTATCCAAGGAATCAAAGAAAAAGAGGTATAAGAGCAAAGTATTACAAATTATCTGATTAATCAGTATAACTTATAATTCCTGTTCAAATACCACTCTTTTTAGATGCTTAGAATATCCTTTAGAATATAAATAATATCACCGCATACAGAGAATAGATATTTATCAAATAAGAAAAAGAAACAGATAATTAATACTACAAGTAGTATACCAACCCATTTTTTCTGTGCACGGAAAGAACGAACTAAAACATAAATATTTAAAGCAAAACCAATACATAACGCAGCAAGACAAATTGCAATTCCAATGGTGATATTGAACTTTCCAATCAATAAACCTGCTGCAATCATAAAGATTTCAAAAACAATTGCGTGAGAATGAATCGAATAAATCTTTGAAAACTTCAAACGATTATCACGCATGGATGACATGAACCAAATCAGCCAATACATAAATAATTCAAATGCAAAACCAAAAGCTGCAATACGGAAAGCCAAAGAAGACATTGTAGAGAATGTAATCTTCGCAAAACTAAAAGCGCTTCGATTCACAATTCTTGCTACAACCGTCGCTGGAACATAACCTACTAAGAGCCATTTGATTACATTTAAAACGAAGCAAGATATTAATGTATATTCATTTCCATCATAGTGAACAGCTCTTTCAACCGAACCGAATGGATCTAAAATTAACTGAAAGAATGAAGAATGAGGTTGACTCGCAAGGAAATTTAACTCATCGTTATATTTTTCTTTTTTCAATCTCTTTTTACGTGCAAAGTAAGATTCCTTTTTTTCAACTTTTTCTGTTTCAGAAGAATCTCTATGCTCAGAAACAGCATGCTTTATCTTTGGCTCTTTTGAAGCTGAATTCTCAATGTTAGAAGGTATATTCGTTTTTTCTTCTGCTAACATTTCTTCTACAGCCTCCATAGGTGATGTACTTATAACATGTTTCTTTTTATATCTTACATGTCTATAAGCAACAGCTCTCTTATGGCGGTCTGCTGGCACTGCCGTACGATGTCTACTGGAGTAATAACGCTTCATAATATTCTCCCTTCAATGATATAAAATGTGCCCAAAAGGCACATTTCATAAGTAATTTAAGCTCTGCCGTTATATTTGCCATCTGCAGTAGAAATAATAACCATTTCTCCGCTCTGAATGAAAAGTGGAACCTTAATTTCAAGCCCTGTTTCAACAACTGCATTCTTGGATGCAGTTGTAGCTGTATCTCCCTTTACTGCCTGTTCACATTCTGTAACCTGAAGTTCTACTTTATCTGGGAGGATTACACCTAGAATTTCGTTTTCGTACATTGAAATTGTAACATTATCATTTGGCTTCATGAACTGCATTTCCCAAGTTAATCTTGCCTTAGGAATTTCAATCTGTTCATATGTTTCATTATCCATGAATACTAAAGATGTTCCATCATCATAGAGATACTGCATAACTCTTTTATCAATGTGAGCAAGTTCAACTTTATCTCCACCTGTAAAAGACAATTCATTAATAACAGCTGTACGAAGATTCTTAACCTTAACTTTAACAATCATCTGTCTCATAGCCGTTTTATTTAGCTGAAGATTAAGTACCTGATAAAGATTTCCTTCATATTCAAAGGAACTTCCTGGTTTTAATTCATTTACAATAATCATATCTTTATATACACCTACCTGTACTTTCTTATTTTATAGAATCAGATATGATTGTCAATCTCAATTACCTGTTACGTTTTTTACAATTTCCCATAAATGAAAATCATTTTAATCAATAATTTCTCTATTCGAAGGAGACCATGAATATATATGTTTTGAAGATATATCAATCTCAAAAACAATATCCTCGGGATATGGCGAAGCTATATGAACATATAACCTATCTCCTTCCCTTTCACATTGATAGGAAACCTCTCCTTTATCACCTACAATCGCATCAATATCATCTTGACAAAGTCTTTTCTTAATATCGTTGATGACTTCGACTTCTTCATTCCAGAAGAGCATATTCGTCTTCATATTTTCTATTACCTTGATACGATTACTATCTTTATTCATGATAATTGTCGCAAATCCCACTATATATAAAAGAATTGCAAGAAATACACTACTCATGAATCCATCAGAACGGGACCAGTACTTTTTCGTATATCTTTTCCTTTCTTTCATAAATACACTTTAATAAATTCCCTTCTTCTTCAAAAATACAAGAATCAATTTCAGATAGAAAAATCTGCGTCCCTGGACTCAAGAGCAAATGATTATTTTTATAAGTAATTTGTCAAATTAAGTGCAACATCTAATGTGAGTTTATAAT
>CAUWDF010000016.1:0-23316 GCA_963557245.1 uncultured Bulleidia sp. | reverse complement strand
CCAGATTGGTACATTAACAGAAACACTCGATGCTATCGAAATGGCTAAGGAAGCTAAGTATACAGCAGTTGTTTCTCACCGTTCCGGTGAATCTGAAGACAGCACAATCGCTGACCTCGTAGTTGGTGTAAACGCTGGCCAGATCAAGACAGGTTCTATGAGCCGTACAGACCGTATTGCTAAGTACAACCAGCTCATGAGAATTGAAGAAGAACTCGGTGATGTTGCTGAGTTCCGTGGAAGAAAGGGCTTCTATAATGTTAAGGCTCTTTCCGAAGCTGAATAATTTCTCATTTTAATATTATTGATAAATTTCTATTACCACGACTGAAAAGCAGATCCTTAACGATCTGCTTTTTGTGTTATAAGTACCTCATATCGTATCACTTAGAAATCTATTTGATTAGGCAAGTTCCATGCAAAGAAAACAGACTGTGTTAAAATAATAGAAATAGGAGAATATATTATGAAAGCAAATAAATTAATACCATTTCTTTCTCTTTTTCTTATAACAGGTTGTTCCAGTAATGAAAACAGAAAAGAAGAAGAACCAGCACCACAAAAAGGTAGTGTTGTAGAAACGCAGAAAATAGAACATTTAGAAACCATTGATTTGGAAGCCACACAAGCATTTGTGCAGCATGGAACAGGAGTTCTATATTTATCCGATAGAGAAATACAGGATGATTTCGATGATATTATAGAAGAAAATCAAAATCTATCCATTCTTCAAGAAGTAATGGAAAAAAATGATCTTGTTGCGAAGGTGTTTGTAGTAAATGATCGAAATGAAAAAGATACCGAATTGGTACAGGTATTCACAACAATGAATGAAACAAATAAATCAATTGTGGATAATGAAGATGGAGAAATTGATGCTCCATATATCTTATTTATTCAGGATGGAAAAATTGTACAAGCTGTTGATGATGATATGTTAGAACATGATACGACAAATACGAAAGCATTGATGATGACGTCGGCAGAACAAATTAAGAATGCACAGAATGATTCACCAAAAGATAGCTGTGATAGTTCAGGATGTCAATTAGGAAAATAAATTTTTTCTTTCCATTTTTATTCTTTTATGTTGGAGTCTATCTTCGTGATTGCGCATCAATACTATGAATGTTATAATACGAATTGCATATATTGAAAGGAGCTACCATGCTTGATTCTTTATTAATGATCGTTTCTGCAGCTTTGATTATCCTCTCATTACTGCAGAGTGGAAAAACAGATGGTATGTCAGGTGCGTTCACAGGTAATGGTGGACTTAACTTGTTTGCGAATGTAAAGGAAAGAGGATCTGAAAAGGTCATTTCTAATTTAACTTTGGTGCTTGGAGTTGCATTCTTTGCATTAGTTATTCTCATTCGTGTAATCTGACAATTAGCCGGGGAGTTCCGGCTTTTTTATTTATTTATAAAATAACGAAATTCGATAGAGGTTTTAAATTTGTCGGGTAATATGTATATATAGGAGGCATTAGTATGTCAGATAGAATGGAATTGAAAGATCAGATACTTGCGTATTTAGTTCTACATCCGAAAGGAAAAAGGAGAATAGACGATATTGCGGAAGCCCTGCATTTAGAAAGTGGAGAGGAAAAAGCAAATTTATCTAAAACATTAGATGAAATGGAACAGACATACGATGTATTCCAATCTGTGAACGGACAGTATGCAACACGTGAACAGGAAGGCGTCGTAGAAGGACGTATTTCTATCAATCGTTCTGGAATGGGTTATTTAGATCGTGAAAATCAGGATTCCATCAAAATTGATGAAAAAGATCAGAATACTGCATTAAATGGAGATACTGTACTTGTTAAGTGTCATCCATGGCAAGTATATGGTCGAGTCTTGGCGGTTATAAAGAGATCGAGAGATCATGTGATTGGAACTTATGTGGATAATGGACATGGCTTACATTTTATTCCGGATGAGGAGAAGTTACAGTCCAAGATTATTCATATGGATGTTCCAGAAGATTTTACACCAATTGATGGTATGAAAGTACTATGTGATATTGAATCCTATGGTATTCCACTTGTTCTAAAAGTAGTACAAGAAATTGGTTATAAAGATGATCCAGGTGTCGATATTACTTCTGTGCTATTAGATCATGATATCGATAGTGTATTCCCAGAAGAAGTATATCAACAGGTCCATACGATTCCACAAGAAGTATTGCCTTCCGAAAAAGTAGGACGAAAAGACCTAACGGGGGATATTACTGTCACAATTGATGGGGATGATTCGAAGGACTTCGATGATGCGGTCAGCGTAGTTGAAGAAGAGGATGGCTATCGTTTGAAAGTTTCTATTGCGGATGTATCGCATTATGTACAGGAAGGTACACCACTGGATCAAGAAGCGTTTAAACGAGGATGCTCGACATATGTAACGGATAGAGTTGTACCAATGTTGCCACATGAGTTATCAAATGGTATTTGTTCGTTGAATCCGGGAGTCATACGATTGACAATCACCTGTGAGATGAAGGTTAAGAAAGATGGTTCAATTGAAGATTATACTCTATATCCATCTTTTATCCGGTCGACAGAACGTATGACATATTATAATGTCAATCAGATTTTAGATGGCAATCAGAAGATACAACAAAAATATGATTACTTAGGTAATATGTTCTTTGTTTTAAGAGATTGTGCAGATGCAATCCGTTCCTATCGTACAAAGAAAGGAGCGATTGCTTTCGGTAGTTCCGAATCTGAAATTAAAGTGGATTCGAAGGGACATCCATATTATGTAGGTCCAAAAGAAAGAGGACATGCAGAAGAGATGATTGAAGACTGCATGATTGCTGCGAATGTATGCGTGGCGAACTTTATGAAGTGGCAAGAAATTCCATGTGTCTATCGTATTCATGAAGAACCATCTGCACGCCGTATTTCTGATTTTGTAAAGAATTCTGTTTATTTAGGACATAAATTGATTGTGGGAAAGTCAGATATTCATCCAAATCAGATTCAAAAATATCTAGAATCTGTAGAAAATACTCCAGAATATCCTGTCTTAAGTATGATGTTATTACGATGCATGCAGAAAGCAAAATACGATGCGACTTGTGTTGGACATTTTGGTTTAGCCGAAGAAGAATATCTACATTTCACATCTCCAATCCGTCGTTATCCAGATCTTATGGTACATCGGATGTTACGGAAGTATTCTTTTGAAGGTTGTACTAATCTTGAGGAACATACAAAAGATGAAGAAAAAGTTGCAGAATGCGCAGAACAGTCTTCCATTCGTGAAAGAATGAGTGCTGATGCTGAATTTGATTGCGATGATATGAAGAAAGCAGAGTATATGCTCGATCATATTGGTATGACAGCCGAAGCAATCATTACAGGTGTACAGGCATATGGTATGTATGTGCAATTACCAAATACGATTGAAGGACTTGTACGCGTCTCAGAAATGGGTAATGACTATTATAGTTATGATGCGGATCGTATGCAATTAGTTGGTACGTCCTCTAAGCGAGTCTATCGTGTTGGTATGAGTGTAAAAGTTATGTGTGTTGGTGCATCGAAACAGCTTGGTACAGTAGATTTCGCTTTAATTGGAAAGAATGGCAAAGTATATCGCTCGCAAGGGCATCGTTATGTGAATGATCATCATAAAAATCATTCCAAAAAACGCTATAGTGAGAATAGACACAGTAGAAAGGATCGGTCATGGTCGAAAAAAGCAAAGAAAAGACAGTCGCATTAAATCGAAGAGCGTCGCATGACTATTATTTAGAAGAAAAGATTGAGGCAGGAATGGCTCTTACGGGAACAGAAATCAAGTCTATCCGCGCAGGTAAAGTACAGTTCAAAGATTCTTATATTACCATCTATAAAGGGGAAGCCTGGATCAAAGGAATGCATATTTCTGCTTATAAAGAAGGGAATATTTTTAATGTGGATGAAGAGAGGGATCGTAAGCTCTTATTGCATAAATATGAGATTCGTAAACTTTTAAATCAGGTTAAATTAAAGGGATATACTTTGATTCCAGTTCGTATGTACTTGAAGTCAGGAAGAGCAAAGCTAGAGATTGCACTTGCAAAAGGTAAGAATCTCTATGATAAGCGTCAAAGTGAAAAAGTTAGAGATGCAAAGCGTGAAATGGCAAAAGCAATGAAATTTCATTAGTCTTGTACCCTGGAAGAAATTCCAGGGTACATCTCTTGTTTTAACAATATAAGGATGCTATAGTACTAATACATCTAACAAAGATGCATTAACATATGGGGATGTAATGGTTTCGACAGGTTAATGTTTGATTCAGGATGCATTGGAGTGATGACCATATCATCATTAAATTTAAACGCAAACAACACAAACAGAGGTTATAGCAACCTCGCTTTCGCTGCCTAATTGCACTAGACGTGCTGCAGCGCCCCGGATATAAGTTGGCTACTTATTTATAATCCGCGTATAGAAGTAGATAAGGTGATCCGGATGTCTGTACGGAGATCCTGACAATTGAACAGACAAATTCAGTAGATGGTTCGCTTATTGTCATGTCTACTGTCTTATCTAACAGTAAGATAAACTGTAGATTCCTGAATGTGGGACTTCTCTTGGACACGGGTTCGACTCCCGTCATCTCCACTTTTGTGAAATATCGATTTTTATTCGGAAAGAGTCTAAGAAAGAGACAACGTTATGCGTTGAAGCGTTTAAAGCTCGAATGGGTATATTTCCTCTTCGAGCTTTTTTTTGTTATTCATGGATTAAAAGATTGAGTCCGATATTGATAGCTGTGCCATTGATTGCTTGTTCTAACCATTTGGCAATGGTTGTGCCATTGGTTGGTGTATAGAACCACATACGGCGTACAGCTGTGTGTATGGTTCCACCATGGGTTAAAGGATTCTTTAGGTTATGAATCATAAAAGTAAAAGAAGGATCCAGTTCTAATAAGTCATATACCATCTTCGATAATTGCTGATAGAAGGCATCTTGTACTTCTGCATTTGTTTCAAAAGTACGATTTGTAACATCATTATAATAAGTGGATAATAGATAATCATGTGTTGAACCACAGTAGAGACAACGGAAACGACCGCGGTTATTTGAAATGAGTTTTTTGTACCATTCGAAGGTAAGATTATTTGATGTGATGGTATCATATTTTGAAGAATCGGCTTTCCAAAGATCTTGGATTGTGTGAATCCACTTGTCATAACAGAGTAGAGAAGCATCAGTCAATAGTGTTATCTTGGTACAGTTCGGATACCAAATATCGGCAATTTCTTCTGCAAGCGCTGGTACAGCAAATCCTCCAGCCGAATCTCCTGCAATCAACAAATGATCCGGAGAAGGAAAGAAATTGGTTGCTTTTTGCATGGCTTCTTGGAAGTTCGTATAGCCGTGAAAATGCAATACTTGTGCACTGCCATCCGTATCGGTATAAGGATAATCATTTCGACCAATGTGGAAATCTCCAGTTGCATACGTAATGACAATAAAGTTCCAGTTATAGAAAGGATTACGTTCAGAATTTTCCATAATACCAGAACCGATATTCATGAGTTGGGTAACTGGACGCAAGTTGTTATAGTAATAGTTCGGTTTTCCAGATACAAGTCCTCCACCAGTAATAGGATGGGCAGCAGTATATTCATTCCAAGCAAGTCCTCCACCGGAAAAGAAAAGACAGAGACGATCTGTAGTTCCTTTTCGCATATAGATATGATAAGCGCTTCCATCTGCCGCAAGTCCTTTTTCTAACGGAATCCGATACCAATGAAATGGCTCGGGATCGTCTGTTAGGATTGGAGCTTCGAGAGCGGAACCTTCCATACGTTGAGAAAGTTTTTCATCTAATGCATCTGCAGCTTTATCTAAAAACTCCTTCAAGTCATTCTGTCGGAATTGGAATAGACCATGGGAAAAACGATTTTGTACATTTCGATTCTGTTGCGGCATAGTGTCTCCTTACATATGTAGATATTTGGAACTGGCATTACGCAATTCCTTGTTACGGAAGATGAACAGAGCAGCCGCAAATACGATCATAAAGGCAATCGATGCGACAGCGAGTATCGGATGTGGATTCCAATTTTTATAAATAAAGAAAATCTGGATAAAAGAGAATAAAACATCGCCAATCAGATAGATCATGTAATCTTCGAGATAAAGATGATTGATTTTGTTGATAAAGATCGTTGCTGGAATCAAAGAAATAAATCCAAGTGGAATGAACCAAGCATAGACAAATCCCGAATATCCAGCGTAAGAAGAGACGATGATCGCTAGTAACATGATCATATATGTCTCATAAGTTACTAATTTGATCGTACTACGTCTATAATATAGAATCAATAAGACATCTATAATCGCAAATATACCAATTAACATCGCCATTGGAATCCATGATATCTGAAACAGATATAAGACAGCTCCTAATATGACTTCATAAGCAATAAATAAGAACAGCGCTAGTTTCCAAAGATTGAATCTGGTCATCTTTTTTTCTGGTAAGATTGGAAACGCAGGATCTTCTGGAGTCCCTGTTAGCTCACCATGGCAAAGAGGACAGTATTGTTTGTTACCACGGATATTCACATTACATTTTTTACAATATAACATCGCTATTCCTTTCTATCACAATCATTACTTGTTAGTTCGACTGTAATTCCATGTTTTGTTAAAAGACGAGCGAGTTCTAACATGACGGTATGGTCGATACAGCCATCACAATATCCAAATACCATCTCGTCTTGATAAGAACAGATACATAGCTGGGAATCTGGTTTTGACATATAGGCCGCAAAGAGACGGATATAGGGTTGTGTCTCTTGGGGCATGGAAATTCTGCCCAGATTGGATACGGTTCCACTGACACCTTTATCACTTAAAGAAGCGAATCGACCAATAATAGGGTCTTTGATAAGAAGTGGGACAGCACGTAGAATTGGATTATATTCTAATGCGGCAAGCGCATTCATACTCTCTTTTAGTTTTTCTTTTGTTAGATCTTCTTTGAAGCTGTTTGCGACCGATGGAAGGATGGATTCGATTGTTCCATCATAGTTTGCAGGATCATAGGAAATTGAAATGGTACCAAAGAAATTACGAGTTGTTTCACTTGGAAAGTACTGTCGTAAGTTGACTGGTACAGAAATAACGATTGGATTCTTTTTGTCCTGGGTACGCATCTGTTTGAGCAGTGCTTCAATGTAGAGTGCAGCGGATAAGACACCGGCCGTCACGTGATAGGTATGTGCTAGTGCAATAAAAGCTTTCGCTGAGATACGTAATTCGATGACATGATTGTCAAAGTTCTCATCGGGTTCTCCTTTTCGTTTATAGGCGCGGGCCCGTTTCATATTGGCAATGGTATGAGAAGCTTTATGTGGTTCATAGAAATGTTTGAAGGCATCATCGGTCTTTTCTTGTAAAGAACTAAATTCAATGGAATCTTGGACATTGATTGCATGTGCCATCTCTAAATAGTGGATGAGCATGCGACGGAAGAAAACAAAAGCACCGGTTCCATCTGCTAAGACATGATACATTTCTAAATTAATACGCTTATGGAAATAAGAAACACGATATAAAAGGTTTCTTCGACTTGGATAATATAATGGTGCACAAGGAGAAAGATAATCTTCCTGTACGATAGGTGCTAAGGAAGTACTATCAAGATAGTACCAGAAAAGACCTTTTCGTAAGACGACATTTAGATAAGGAAACTCTTGTATTGTACGATTCAAAGCCTCTTGTAAAATTTCCGGATTGACATCTTCCTTGAGCTCACAGACAATGCGGAATACTCTTGTAGAGGCTCCTTTTGTCGTAGCTGGAATCATAATGGCCGCATTATCAAGACGGTACCAATTTCTTTTCTTTTGTTGTTTTCTCATAAGAATAGAATACTCCAAAATGAGTGTGAACGGAAAGAACTTGATTCGGTTCCTGGAAATACGATATAAAGAAAAGAGAAAGTGAACTGAATTTATGTGGATAACAGAAAGACTTTTGTTAAGAAAGTGGGAAGAAACGGATGCCGAACAACTGTTCTTATATGCAAAGGATCCTGAGATTGGAAGAAATGCGGGATTCTTACCGCCAACAACTTGGGAAGATAGTTTAAATATCATTCGAAATGTATGGAACCGTCCAGAATATTATGCTATTTGTGAGCGTATGACAGGTAAGCTCATTGGTTCGATTGCTTTACGTTACCATGCAGAAAGGGAGCGGGAGATGGGCTTTTGGATCGGCAGACCATATTGGGGAAATGGATATATGACAGAGGCGGTCATAGAGATGTTACGTCATGGGTTTGAAGATCTTCATTGCGTATGCATATGGTGTGCTTATTATGGTGGAAATGAACGTTCCAAACATGTGCAGGAGAAAGTGGGTTTTGTTCCCTATGCTGTATATGAAAATATACCGGTGCCTTTTTGGAATGAGGTACGTTCTCGTTATATCAATCGTATGGCTTATATACAATGGCAACAAATCTATAGACCCTAGAATTCGAGGAATAATTAGATACAGCAGAGCCAATAGATACCCCCAAACCGTTCAGTTGCAATTGCAGGAGCATATTTTATTCCAGGAGTAGGAGAAGTTGTGATTGCAGCAATAGGAGCAGTCATTGTTGTTGGTGTTGTCATAACAGCAGGTAATTGGGCATATAAGAAAATCGTTTCTTATTTCAAAGAACATACAAAGCCTCGTCTGGGAAGAAATACGGAAAAAAGAAAGACCATAAAAAGGGATGGAAACCAAGGAACTAATATAAATTTATGGGAGATGATAACATGAATTTTGATACATATAAAATAAAAGATGAATTATTAGAAATTTATAGTGACAGTGAAGAAAATTTTAGTGTTGGTAAAATATTATCGAAAAGTAATGATAGCGTTCTTTTTAGATCCTATGATGAACAAGGAAAAAATGATGGTTTACATTTTGTGAAAAGTAGCTATATTAGCGAAGTAAAATCAAATACACAGTATTTAAGAAAAATGCAATTATATTTAGATTACTGGGAAAAAATAAAAGATGGCGATTTAATTAATCCATTCAAGCAACATCCAACATTATCTGATTTATTACTATATTCTGTAAGAAATAATAAAGTAGTCATGATTTCCAGTAGTACTAAACCAGATGAATTGTTTACTGGTTATATAGAAACGTGTAATGGCGGTAAAATAAAAGTGAATTGTGTGGATATGGAAACTGCTTGTATTTATGAGTATGTAACACTATTTGAAAGTGATATTTTTTACTTAGAGATTGACAGTTTAGATAATGAACTATTGAAATATGCTAATGAGAAAATAGATGTATAATTAATAATTCATCAGTAGAAGATACGGGAAATTATTGTATCTTCTGCATAACATTGTTTATGTTAATAGTTGTATTGAGGTGAATAAAATTAATGGCTACATTTCGGCTACAAAAACATTACAAACGAAGCGGATTATGCGGATAATCAATCACAACACACACATAAAACGAACTAATAATACATTTTATAAGTGCTCGTACGAATGTAAAAAGACGAAAAGAACATTCTTTTTGGAAATAGATATTGACTTGTACGTTGCGTATACGTCTATCTTTTCGGTATCGGAGGTAGAATACGATGTTATTGAATGAAGTAGTTGAAAAAGTGGGTATGACAAAAAGAGCCATAAAGTATTACGAAGAGAAAGGGCTACTAGAGGTCCCGAAAGATCAAAATGGGTATCGCAATTATTCGGAACAAGATGTGGAATGTTTAAAGAAGATATCTGTTTATCGAAAGCTTGGTATTTGTATTCAGGATATTCAAAAATTGTTACAAAATGAGCATACCGATCTATTATGGGATATCTATCATGAGAAGGAAAATACAGTATCCGAATCGCAAGAAGAGTTGAAAGCGTTAAAGGAATTTATTGAGACAGGTAATGTCGATGGCATTCATGAACGTCTGGATTATGAGACCGTAGAACGAGCAATAGAATGTTTATTTCCTGGGAAATGGTGTGACTATTTTAAAAGTCATTTTCGACCATTTTTGAATGTTAAGCTTATAACAGAGGAACAGCGTATCGCTTTAAAGAATCTTGTGGAGTATTGTGATACAACTATTATTAAAGTCCCTATGTTCATGCGTCTAGGTATTCGGTTGGTTGGCGGTATACGAAAAGAAAATCGAACGGCCGAAGAAATGATTTCCTATTATCGAGATATGAATGAAGCGGATTATGAAGCTTTAAAACAGAATGTATATAAAGGCGCAAAGATGAAATCTGGTATTATGAAATATCATCCTGCTTTCCTATTACAAAGAAAGATGCAGAAGGAATTACAGAATAAAGGATACAATGATATCTTTATTCCAAATATGAGAAAGCTCTCGCCAACATATGATGCATATAAACAAGCATTAGATGATATCAATGATCGGATTTGTAGAGAGTTAGGTTTGCATTATGATACAAATTATCATCTTGTTTTCACAAAAAACGATAAAAAATAATTGTTGAAATTTGCAGGTGCTGTATACTTTTTTCATGGAAAATAAAATGAAAATAGATTGGGACGATCATTCACTTGTCCTAGCAGTGAACAATACGCAATTTCGAATTCGATCGGAGGAATGGAAAGTTCAAAAAGAAGGGGAGGAATACCATTTCTTTGCAGCAAAAGATGTTACATATGAAAGATATACAACAAGTGTATCAGATACACTATCGATTACATTTCGACAGATTGTAGAAGGTCTTAGTGTATGTGTGAATGTCATATATGATAGGGTAAAAGAAAGATTTTTGTTAAAACTTGTTCCATTGGAAGATGAAGTGGATTTTGAGAAAATTGTATTCCCAGGTGAAATTTCTTATATAAAAGGAAAGTTGGTTCTTCCTTATCAGCAAGGTGTCTTACTGGATACAGAAGAAGAAGGAGAAATGCGACTTCCTTTTGGAGGAGAGTTCTGTAGTTGCGATGCCTATATGAACTGTATGGGGCTATATAGTGATGCGAAGTCTTATTTTTGGATTCAGGAAAGTGATAAAGATTCTTGGTATCAGGTAACAGGTACAAAGGAACATACAATTGTATTAGGAGTTCTTGCAAGTTTAAGTAGACTTCGCTATGAAAGAAGTTCTATTCTATATCTTTATGATTGCTGTGTAGATTACAATGACATGGCTCGTACGATGCGAGCTTATCTAGAAGAGACAGGACCGTTATTGACATTACGTGAAAAAGTGGAAAGAAAGCCTGCATTAGAAAAGTTGATTGGTAGTTGTGTCTATCACGGAGGTATTCATTCTTTATTACAAGAAGATAGTATTTTCTATCATTCGGAAGGAAAAAATGAAGCGATTGTTCCAATCAAGGAAATTGAGAGAAATTTAAGAAGTTTTCATGAACAAGGGGTATCTTCGATTCATTTACATCTGGATGGTTGTGGTATCGCATACGATAATGAGCATCCGACTTTTTATCCGCTAGATGAAAGAACAGGAGGCTATCCAGCTCTTCGTCATTTAATGGAAATGATGCAGGAGAATGGTGACTTATTTACAATTCATGATAACTATCATGATCTATATTATGCTTCGAAAGATTTTGCGGAAGAAATGCAAATTTATGATAAAAATGGAGAACCTTTCACAATGGCACGATGGGCCGGTGGAAAACAGAGTTATCTGACCGGACAGTTCGCACCGACATTCTTAAAACGAAATCTAGATCTTTTGAAAGAGGAAGATATTGTCAGTGATGGTGTCTATTGTGATGTCTTTACCTGTAATTCGTTGGATGAGAACTACGCATCTGCATATCGTATGACACGTTCTCAATGTGCAGAGTGGCGTAATCGTACTTTTGATGAGCTGAATATACGTAAACAGATTGTCAGTTCGGAAGAAGTTAATTTATTTGCCATCAATCATATGGATACATGTCATTACGCTCCTTATCCATTTATGATGACAAAAGATGGAAAACAGATGGGACTTCCGATTCCATTCTGGAATCTTGTGTGTCATGATTGTATGATCATTCCTTGGATGAGTAATGTGGTAGAAAATATTCATTATGGTCTTTATGGATTGTTAAATGGAGGAATTGCTTATCTGAAACGTGATGGGGCTTATGTCAATGTGGATGGTAGTTTCAGTAGTGACACGGTTGATGAAGAACGTTTGCAAATTGTTGCAGAGACATCACGTCTTCATAAAGAAGTTGCCTATGAGAGAATGCTGTCCCATGCATTTGTAGATGGAGACCCGAATATCCAACGTACGGTATTCAGTAATGGAACAACTGTGACAATCAATTTAAAAGAGAGTACATATCAAATTGTACATGAATAAAGAAAAAGGTATCTTTCGATGTGAAAGATATCTTTTTGTTAAGATAATATAAAAAAAAGGTTGACTATAGGTTTTATAGATGGTATAGTCATGCTTGCTGTTGAAAACAAATCGAATTCTCATTGAGAATTCGATAGAAATATAACATTAATCAGGTCATATGACCTGTGATATATACAAGCAATCAGAATCAATGATTCTGTGAAAATAGAGTGGTCCGAACGTGATAGCGTTCGCTTTTTTTATGTTGAATTTTCACTGTTTCTTAATATAATCGGATATATATTTCAATTGAGAAAGTTTGGTGTTTTATGTTTATTTTTCCATGGTGTGTAATAAATGATGAAATTAAGGTCTTATCGGATGATCAACGAACCAGTCAGATTGGTATGACCCGAACCGATCATATGCGCTATATGAATGTACCTTTTGCAATCAATATCATGTCTGGTGGACAATATGAAGAAAAGCAAAATATTAGTTTCAGTGGTGTTAGTGCGGAAAAGAAAGTATCGACACTACAGGTCCATGATGGAGAGAGTGAAGATGGGAATATGATCTTTCCCTCAGAATGGGGTGTGAAGATGCATTCCCACGATTACTATGAATTAATGTATGTGTTGGAAGGTTCTGTAGAACAACAGATTGAAAATAAAATCTATACCTATAAAAAAGGAGAAGGATGTTTTATCAATCGTAATACAAGACATTGTGAGATATCTGGAAAAGATTTTATCGTTGCTTATTTATGTCTTTCTAAAGAATATATTCAAGATACTTTGTGTGCGAATCATCGTCTATCAGGTCCTATCTATCGTTTTTTATCTTCTAGTTTGGATGAAAAATCATCTTTCCGTAAAGACTATTTACATATTGTTCCGAGTGGAGGGGGAGATGGTACAGAACGTGTTTATTGCATCATTGATCAGATGACGAAAGAATTAATGAATAAAGTGCCTGGTTATGTATTTATTTTCCATGGTCTTGTGGAAAGATTATTTGGTGAGTTTCAGGATAAGAACTATCATCAGATTACTTATATTTCTTTAAATACATCTGTAGAAGATCAGTTATTTGATAAAATTAAACAATTAGTTGAAGAGAATCCAGGAAAGTATACAAGACAAGGTCTTGCGGATGAACTGAACTATAGCGGAGATTACTTGAATCGTATCGTAAAGAAATATACAGGACTACCAATTACAAAGTACTGTCAAAAGATATCATTGTTACAAGCGAAGAAGATGTTAGTGGAAACAGATAGTAATGTCTCAGAAGTTATGGAGAAACTCGGCTTTAAGAATGCAAGTTATTTCTATGAATTATTTAAAGAAGAATATGGTATCTTACCAGGTGAATTTAAGAAAGCAAATGCTAAAAAGTAAGGTGAAAGAAGTGGCTATAGGAGTTTCTATAACTGCTTCTTTTTCTTTTGGCTCGGGATGGAATCGCTTACGGAAAAATACAAAACGATGTCTTATTATGGAGTATGAAAAGTCTGTTTTGGATAAAAAATGGCAAAAAAGCATCACAAAATCGATTTTGATAGCCCTTACATAAATCCCGTTTATGACATACAAACATGTGGGTTTACGTGTCTATGTCAATTTATCGAAAGCCTCTTTCCGCTAAACTAGAGAATATAAGAAACGTCGTTAAAAACACGTAAAGAAAGGAAGGCTATTATGAAAGCAAAAAATCAGGAAATGTCTGAAGTGGTTGCGGGTGAAGTGACCGGGCGTGAAATGTTCGGTCATGCCATTGCAGGTTTTGGACAGAACTTAATCTTTGGTCTGTGGAGCAGCTACATGCTTGTCTTTTATACAGACGTATTCGGTATTGCGGCTGGTACAGCAAGTATCATTATGCTGATTACACGTATTTGGGATGGTATCAATGACCCAATGATGGGAAGTATTGCTGACCATACACGTACAAAATGGGGACGTTATCGCCCATGGCTCCTTTTCATGGCTCCAGTCATCGTTATTTTCTTGGTATTGAACTTCAGTTCTCCAGATTTATCACCTGTATTGAAGGTTGTATATGCTTCGATCACATACGTTATGATGAGTATGGCATTCACAGCTGTAGACGTTCCATATTGGACAATGCCAGCGGCTATGTCTTCTAACGTTCAGAAGCGTTCTAAGATAATTTCCTTCTCTCGTATGACTACAACTGCCGCTACAACAGTATTAGGTGTCATTGCATTCCCACTTATCAATGCTCTTGGCAAAGGGGATATGGCAAAAGGTTACATGTTAACAGCTCTTGTAGTTGGATGTATTGGTGCAATCTTCTATCTTATTGGATTTGCGAACATTCGTGAACATGTACAGCCAGTTCCAAATCAGAAAATTACATTAAAAGATTCTATACAGGCAATTCTTCAGAACAAGCCATTATTACTTCTTCTCTGCTGTGGTCTAATTGGTAATATTGCAACAATGTTAAAGCAGGGTATGGTCATCTTTTATGTTAAAGATGTTGTTGGTTCACCAGATCTTGTTCCAATCTTTAGTTTGTTATTTTTACCGGGTATGGTAATTGGTCTTATGATTGCGCCGATGCTTGCAAAGAAGTGGGATTCGAAACAAGTATTTATCGGTTCTAAGATTTTCGGTATTATCGTAGATGTTATTTTCTACTTTGTTGGATTTAAGAATATTCCACTTGTCATGGTTCTGTATGCAATGACAAGTATTCCATTAGGTATTTCTTCTGTTGTTTCTGCTACAATGCTGACAAATACAATCGAGTATGCAGAATGGAAGTTCGGTAAGCGCCAGGAAGGTCTAATTAGTTCTACACAGACTTTATCTGCTAAAATTAGTATGGCATTATCTGCTGGTGTAACAGGTATCGTTCTGGAAGCTGCACATTATGTTCCAAATCACGTTACGGCTGATGCGCAGCAGATGATTCATACAGGATTTACATTATTCTGTGCAATTCTCGGTGTTATTTCTATTATTCCGATGTTGTTTAACAAGTTTGATGATAAGGCACACGAGGAAATTGTTGCTAAATTAGCAGATCGTAGAAAGAAAGAATCTGTAGCAACAGAAAACGCTTAAAAATAAAAATAGAAGGAGATAGGAAGAATGAGAAGTAAACAAAATTTTGATAAAAACTGGACTTATATTCTTGATGAGATTGGTCCTATTCCTAAGACTTACGCAAAAAGTGGTATCGTTGCAGGTGTAACGAATGCAGTAGATGGAGAATTATTTGAACCATTTGCAGGAGCTGGAAAGATGCTCCGCGCATTGCAGGATGTTCTTCCAGCAGGTGAAGAAGAAAAAGATAATGTCGATGCGGCAAATATGCTGATGGGAAACCTTCCAGAGAAAGCAAAGTCCGCAAAGCATTGGAAAAAAGTGAACCTTCCTCATGATTTCCGCGTCGAAATCGGTGTTCAGGACAATGCAACAAACTGGGCACAGGGATATATTCCAGACGGAGTTTGTTACTATCGTAAGGCTTTCAAAGTTCCAAGAACAGCTTTAGGAAAACGTATTGTACTGGAATTCGATGGTGTTATGCGGAATGCCTCCTTCTGGTATAATGGATGTTTCATTGGTGATCACTATTCCGGTTATACAGGATTCCAGTTTGATGTTACCGAATTGACAAAATATGGTGATGAAGAAGGTGACAACGTTATCCTTGTTCGTTGCGATACGACAAATGGTAGTGAAGGTTGGTGGTATGAAGGTGGAGGTATTTACCGTCATACATGGTTAACAATGTATGATGATATCCATGTTGATCGTTGGGGTCTATTTGTTAAGCCAATTCTCCATGGTAAGGACAGTACATTAGAGATTGAAACAACAGTATGTAATGAAACTTTCGAAGAGAAGGAATATACTGCTAAGACAACCATTGTAGATCCAGATGGAAATGAAGTTGCGGAAGCAGAAGTTTCTGGTAAGATCGATGTTCTTGGCAAAGATACAAAGAAGTGTATAGCAGAAGTAAAAGATGCTAAGTTATGGGATTGTCAAAATCCAGTTCTGTACACAGCAATTACAGAAGTGAGTGTCAATGATGAAATTGTGGACAACTATGAAACAATATTTGGTATCCGTAGTATCGAATATACACATGATGGTCTCTTATTAAATGGTGTTAAGACTCCACTATATGGAACATGTTTCCATCAAGATTTCGTTGGCGTCGGCGCTGGTATTCCAGATGCTATTGAAGACTATAAGATTGAAAAAATTCGTGAAGTAGGTTTCAATGCATTCCGTTCTTCTCATAACCCAGCTACATTAGAATTATTAGATGCTTGTGACCGTAGAGGCGTTCTCGTGATTAATGAGAACCGTATTATTGAAACAAGTAAGCATCGTTTAGAAGATCTTGAAGAACTAATTAAGTCTTCTCGTAACCATCCATCTGTATTTGCATACAGTATGTCAAATGAAGAAATCTTCTCTGGAAGCTATCAGTCTTTACGTATTCTTGGAAAGATGATTCCTTACGCAAAGCGTTTTGATGACAGTCGTTTCTTCTTATCTGCAGAAGCATTTTTACAGGGGGATATGGCAGCGAAGTATGGCACAGAAATTTATGACATTTATGGAATTAACTATGCAGAATCTAATCTGAATGATCATCAGGTTGAAAAGCTGTCAAAAGCATATCCAGATATGAAGTTCTTAAGTACAGAAAGTGCTTCTTGGTATACAACAAGAGGTATCTATAAAGACAACAAAGAACGTGGACATTGTTCTAGCTATGGCTGTAACTATGTCATGATGGGCGGTGAAGGTGGTCCTAATGCTGGTGGTACTGCAAGACCTTGGCAGACATGGAACTTCTATAAGAACAATCCGCATACTGGTGGATTCTTTATCTGGACAGGATTTGACTATCGTGGAGAACCGACACCGCTGAAGGAATATCAGGTATCTTCAAACTTCGGTATTATGGATACATGTGGATTCCCGAAAGATGACTGTTACTACTATCAGGCTCGTATGAAAGATACCCCGCTTATTCACATCATGCCGCATTGGACATGGGCTGTGGAAGGCGAAGAGAAGGTCATTCGCCTGTATACAAATTGTGACGAAGCAGATCTTATTCTCAATGGTGAATCTCTTGGTAGAAAACCATTAGAAGGTGACTGGATTGAATATCATGTTTCATATCATCCAGGTGAGTTGAAGGCTATCGGTTACCGTAATGGGGAAAAGGTTGCCGAAGATGTAAAGAAAACAGCTGGTAAAGCAGCTGCTATCGCCATGATATCGAACCGTAATGCAATTAATGCGGATGGTGCAGATGTTGCTTGTATTACAGTCTCTATTGTTGATGAAAATGGTATTGTTGTACCAAATGCAGAGAACAATGTTACATTCGAAGTGACAGGTAATGGTACTCTGATCGGTCTTGGTAATGGTGATCCAGGTTGTCGTGAGAGTGATCTTGCTTCCAGTAGACATGCATTCTCGGGTCTATTACTTGCATTAGTTCAAGCGGGTGAAGAAGCCGGAGAAGTAACACTTCATGCAGCATCTCCAAATCTTGCAGGATGTGATCTTACAATTTCTGTTAAATAATTTCACTAAAATATATCCTCAAAAGACCAGCTATTCTCAGCTGGTCTTTTCTAGATACAGCATTTCAATCTGTAAAATACAATACAGATAAGATAATTTGCTAATCATAACCGCATAAAAAACAGCTACAATATTCTTATAGGGGGCGATATTATGTTGAAACAGTTAAAATGGAGTTCCATTCTTACTTCTATCGCATTTATTATTGTAGGTCTGTTGTTAGTTGTATTTCCGGATGTAAGTGCATCGGTACTCGCGACTATACTTGGATTAGGGGTTATTTTGTATGGCATCATTAATTTTGTGACATATTTCTTATTAGATGTCAGAGACAGTTTGTATCGGAATGAGTTTTTAGTTGGTATTGTTTGCTTTATTATTGGTGGGCTTATCATTTTTAAGAAAGAGTGGTTGATGAGTCTTGTTCCGATTATCTTTGGCTTAGCCATCATGATTAGCGGCTTTGTGAAGTTACAGAAGGCAGTTGTTGCTATGCGTATCGGCTTCCATAGTTATATTGGTTATTTATTGATGGCGATTATTTCGATTGTACTAGGATTTATCATTATGTTCTTTATGGGTGGGGATACGGCTGCGAATATTCTCTTTATTACAATTGGTATTGGACTGATGTTCTCGGGTATTTCCGATTTAATCTCTACATGTGTATTAGCTGGAAAGATGAATGCCTTTATTGATCAATTTAAGGAAGATAATGGCATCATTGATGCGGAAGTACATGAAAAAGATGAAGAAAATCTCTAAAATAACGATGCTTTTAAAATACCTTAGAATTGCGTAAAATAGAAAGCGGAGGTTTTAAAATATGTATAATGATTGGCTGACAATTGGACCATTCACGATACATGGCTACGGTTTTATGATTGCTGTAGGTATCCTTACGGCAGTATGGCTTGCAGAGAAACTGACAAAGAAATATGGTCTAGATTATGAGCATATTGATGTGTTTGTTCTGTTTGTAGTTGTGATCGGTTATATTGGATCAAAACTACTCTATGTATTGACGGTTTTCCCGGATTTTTTAGAGAATCCAGCCGCGGTACTTGGTAGTGGTGGATGGGTCGTTTATGGTGGATTGATATGTGGTGTATTAGCATCCGTTATCTGGTGTAAATGGAAAAAATGGGATTTCTGGACATATTTTCCTATTTTAGTTCCTTGTGTATCTTTAGCACAGGGATTTGGTAGAATTGGTTGTTTCTTTGCTGGATGCTGTGGAGGAATTGAGACAAATGCTTGGTATGGTGTTTCTTTCCCAGCAGATTCTTTGGCTTGGACAACGAATCCCATTATTCCAACACAGTTAATTTCTGCAGCAGGAGACTTCCTGATCTTTGGAATTTTAATGTATAATCTTAAGAAGGGAAAACATCCAGAAGATACAGGGGCTTGGTATATGATTCTGTATGGAGTTGGAAGATTCCTGATTGAATTCTTAAGAGGAGATGCGGTACGTGGTGCAATCGGACCATTCTCGACATCTCAGTTTATTTCCATTTTTATTGTTCTGATTGGTGCTTATTTCATTTGGCGTAGACAAAGAAAAGAAGATCCAGAAAATCAAAAGAAAGAGGTAAAAGCATGAAAATTGGTATTGCAAATGATCATTCTGCAGTAGATATGAAGAATGAGATTGTAAAGTTCCTGGAAGGTCAGGGATATGAAGTTATTAACTATGGTACAGATACAGATGCGTCTGTAGATTATCCGATGTATGGAGAAAAGGTAGCGAATGCAGTCGCTTCGGGAGAAGTGGATCGCGGTATAGCTATCTGTGGTACAGGTGTCGGTATTGGTCTTGCTTGTAATAAAGTAAGAGGTATCCGTGCTTGTACATGTTCTGAGCCATATAGTGCTGAATATAGCAGACGTCACAACAATGCGAACATCATTACATTTGGTGCACGTGTTATCGGTATTGAAACCGCTAAGCAGATTGTGGATGTTTTCATGAAGACTGAATTTGAAGGTGGCCGTCATGAAAGACGTGTTGCTCAGCTCATGGATATCGAAAATAGAAACTGCGAGAAATAATATAATAAGAGCTACATGGTAACATGTAGTTCTTTTTTTAGGGGTGATTTTATGAAGGATAAGACAATTCAAGAAGTATTGAAGTTTCGTGATGATAGAAATTGGAAACCATATAATAATCCCAAAGACATGGCTATCTCTATTAGTCTAGAAGCAGCGGAATTATTAGAAGTTTTCCAGTGGAGTGCATCGGATACCCAATGCCTCGATAAGATGGATCAGATCAAAGAAGAATTAGCAGATGTTATGATCTACTGCATTGAGATGGCAGATGTATGTGGATTAGATATCGATACGATCATTCATGAAAAGGTTTTAAAAAATGCGGAAAAGTATCCTGTTGAACCATGTAAAGAAGGAATCGATACGTATTATGCATTAAAAGAAGATTATCGTACAAAGCATAAATAACAGGATAGGATTCTATATCGATGGTTTAAGGAGAGGGAAAGGATGTCTTTCTCTCTTTTATATTATGAAAGAATGAAAAAGAGGAACACATTAGAATATGTTCCTCTAGATATTTTAGGATTTCTTATTTATTCGTTTGAAGGAGCAAGAATTTCTTCTGGCTTTTCGTTTAAGATGTTCATGAATTCTTCACCAGTGATTGTTTCTTTTTCATATAAGAATTTTGCAATACGATCAAGATCAGAACGATGCTCAACAAGTAAGTTCTTTGCTTTATCATGTTGCATACGCACAAGATCGACAACCTTCTTATCAATTTCTGCGGCCGTTGTATCCGAACAAGCAAGAGAAGTATCCCCACCAAGGTACTTATTCTGAACAGATTCCATTGCGACCATATCGAAGTCATCGGTCATGCCATACTGTGTGATCATTGCACGAGTGAGCTTTGTGGCTTGTTCAATATCATTGGAAGCACCTGTGGAGATTTCCTTGAAGACAACTTCTTCAGCCGCTCTACCACCAGTTAATGTAGCAATACGAGCTAACAGTTCCTCTTTTGTATATAAGTAGTGGTTTCCTTCTTCCACTTGCATCGTATAACCAAGAGCACCATTGGTACGTGGGATGATTGTAATCTTCTGTACCGGAGCAGAATGGGATTGCAATGCAGCAACGAGAGCGTGACCGACTTCATGATAGGAGACAGTCAACTTTTCTTTGTCGGTTAAAATAGCATTCTTCTTCTGGTATCCTGCAAATACGACTTCGATGCTTTCTTCTAAGTCTGTCTGGGATACTTCTTTACGCCCTTCACGTACTGCACGAAGAGCAGCTTCATTAATAATATTCGCAAGTTCTGCACCTGAAGCACCCGAAGCCATACGAGCAATGACATTATAGTCAATGCCAGGTTCTGTTTTCACTTTCTTGGCATGAACTTTTAAGATGTCTTCACGACCTTTGAGGTCTGGAAGTTCAACAGGAACACGGCGGTCGAAACGACCTGGACGTAATAAGGCTGGGTCAAGGTTCTCCGGACGGTTCGTAGCGGCTAAGATAATAACCCCACTGTTTCCTTCGAAACCATCCATTTCCGTTAATAACTGGTTCAGTGTCTGTTCACGTTCATCATTTCCACCCATACCGGAGGCATTACGTTTTCCACCGATTGCATCAATCTCATCGATAAAAACGATACATGGTGCTTTTTCTTTTGCTTGCTTGAATAAGTCTCGAACTTTAGAAGCACCCATACCAACAAACATTTCAACGAATTCTGAACCAGAAATGGAGAAGAATGGAACATTCGATTCACCCGCAACAGCTTTTGCAAGCATTGTCTTACCAGTTCCAGGGGGACCGACCAGTAAAATACCCTTTGGCATTGTGGCACCAATACTCTTATATTTGGAAGGATCTTGTAAATAATGGACAATTTCCTGTAAAGAATCTTTGGCTTCGTCTTCACCGGCTACATCTTTAAAGAGAATACCTTGTTGTCCTTTCACATAGACACGTGCATTGGATTTTCCCATGTTGAACATCATGGAAGCGCCACCGCCACCATTTTTGTTTGCTGCATTACGCAGGAACATTCGTAACAGTAATGTAGCGAATAACATAGGAAGTACAAAGCCGAGTAATAATGTGATCCATGGGGATGTTTCTTCAATAATATCTGCTGTAAATTTAACTTTGTGATCTTCTAATCGTTTTGTAAGGTCTGGGTCATTCATAAGACCTGTACGATAGACCGTATCACTGCCTTTTTTTGTATAGAGGATCTGGTTCTTCTGAACCTGTACTTCTTCTACCTTATTTTTGTTTGTATCGGTAATGAATGCACTATAGTCAGCTGGTTCAATCTGAGCTGTTTGCATAGAAGGTAAAATAAAAAGATTTAATAAAACTAGGATTACCATGACGATAGCATAGTAATAAAATATAGGTTTTTTTGGTTTATCATTATTTGTTATCTGATTCACAGTTCCACCTCTTTCTGTGCTTATATAGAGTCTAACACAAGAAGGAAATACGATGCCAACGGTTTGCTATAGAAATGGCTTATTTATAACAAATCTTTGAAAGTGTATATAAGTATTCGTTTTCAAAAAGTTTACGTTCTGAGGTGTTTACAGTCTATAGTACGGGTGTTATATTACAAGTAAATCATATATGTATTGAAACGGAGGATTCAATATGACTTACCACATCATTACAATCAGCCGTCAATTTGGTAGCGGCGGCAGAACAATCGGCAAACTTGTTGCAGAACGTTTAGGTATTCCTTGCTACGATGCAGAAATCATTACAAAGATTGCTCAGGATATTGGTTTTACAGAAGACTATATCGAAGAGCGTACAGAAAGTACACAAGGAGGAATCTTTACAGCTTTATCGGAATATGAAACATATGGATATTCCGAACGTATTGCAATATGGAGAGCCCAATGTAGAGCGATTAAAGAACTAGCTGAGAAAGGATCTTGTGTCTTTGTTGGACGTTGTGCAGACTATGTACTGAAAGGGGAAGATTATGAGCTGTTAAAGGTATTCGTATGTGCAGATAATGAGGCACGTATTGAACGAATCATCCATGAGTATGGTGAAACAGCTGATCGTCCAGAGAAGCGTCTAAAAGATAAAGATAAGCGTAGAAAAGCGTATTATGAAATTTATACGGATCAGAAGTTTGGAGATCCTTTAAATTATGATCTTTGTTTGAATAGTGCGCGGTTTGGTATTGATAAGTGTGCAGATATCATTGTTTCGGCTTATAAGAATGAATAAGAATTACAATTCATTGAATTCGTATTATTACGTAAGGGCATGGGCTACCATGCCTTTTTCTTTTGATGAATTATCATTTTAAGTGCAACACTTATAAAAAATAAAAGTCCATGAA
>CAUWDF010000015.1:0-24217 GCA_963557245.1 uncultured Bulleidia sp. | reverse complement strand
AAAAGAGGCTGTAGCCTTGAATGAATTAACCAAATTCACTCAATCGTTACAGCCCTTTTTATTAAGTACTGGATTCTGTACAGAAGATAACATGCTGAAGAACGATAATATTTTCGTGAAAAGGAGTATTTATATGTACGAGGATACAATCGATAATGTTATCAAACAGACGGCAAATTACAGTTCTTATGATTTTGGAAAACAAGATTATATGATACTAAAAGATTTTTATGATAAGCGTTGTAGCACTGCATAATATGCATCCAAACTAGGGATTGAGAAGTGTGATATGGATGTATTTTATTGCATATTGACTATTTCGGAGGTGAGTCAGTCTTTATCTTCTTATGAATGAATTATGTTTTAAGAAGGTGATGAGCAGTTCTTTTTTATCTTTTGCATTGTGATATAATAAAAATAGTTTTAATCTTTGAAAGTTACAATGAAAAGAGGATAAAAATATGAGATTCGTTGACTTAATTGAAAAGAAAGCAGATGGCGGAGAGCTTTCTGATTCTGAAATTCAGAATATGGTCACGGGGTTTGTGAATGGGGATATTGCAGATTATCAGATGAGTGCAATGATGATGGCCATTCTGCAGAAAGATATGACTCCAAAAGAAACGGCAGCATTGACGATGGCAATGATGCATTCGGGTGATGTCGTAGATCTTTCTGATCTTCCTGGTATTAAATTGGATAAACATTCTACAGGTGGTGTCGGTGATACAACAACTCTTGTAGTAGCTCCTTTAGTTGCAAGCTGTGGTGGTACTGTAGCGAAGATGAGTGGCCGTGGTTTAGGACACACGGGTGGTACTTTGGATAAACTAGAATCGATTCCAGGTACGTCTGTTGAACAGTCCTTAGAAGAATTTAAAAAAATTGTTTGTGAGAATGGGGTGGCCGTAATTGGACAGTCTGGTAATTTAGTGCCTGCTGACAAAAAGATGTATGCATTACGTGATGTTACAGCAACTATTCGTAGTATTCCTTTGATTGCTTCATCGATTATGTCAAAGAAATTAGCATCTGGTGCAGATGCTATCGTTCTTGATGTTAAGACGGGTACAGGTGCGTTTATGCGTACAAAAGAAGAGGCATTCCGCCTAGCTGAGACAATGGTACGCATTGGCTCATTGACAGGACGTAAAGTGCGTGCCCTTGTGACGGATATGAATCAGCCATTAGGTATGGCAGTCGGTAATGCATTAGAAGTAAAAGAAGCCGTTGAACTTTTAAGTGGTAAAGTCCCAGAAACAGATCCTTTATATGAAGTGTGTATGTTATTGGGCTCGAATTTATTAATGATGGCAGATCTTGCTGATAATGAAGAACAGGCTGTAAAGATGTTAAAAGACAAGATTGCCGATGGTTCTGGCCTTGCAAGGCTACAGAAGATGATTGAACTACAAGGAGGAGATGCTTCGTATCTGACTGTTGAAAATATGGAAATGCTTGTTGATGTCCGCCAGAAGATTGATCTTCCAGCTCTTTCTTCTGGTTATGTGACAGATATGAATGCGGAAAAAATTGGGACTGCTGCACAGATGCTAGGTGCAGGTCGTGCTAAGAAAGAAGATACAATCGATCCAGCTGTAGGTCTTGTTATGAAAGTAAGATGTGGCTATAAAGTTCATGAGGGAGATCCATTATGTACTCTTTATGTCAATGAGGATTCGTCCTTAGAAGATTCTAAGAAACTATTATATGATGCCATTCATATCCATGGCGAGAAACAAGAAACAAAGCCTATGGTCTATGGTGTTGTTACCGAAAAAGATATTGCAGAATAAAAACAAAAATCTGTGACTTTGTGTTCGTAGGAACATGGTCACAGATTTTTATTACTTTTCAGATAATTGGTCACATACAGCACGAGCTTCTTCTTCGGTAAGATATTGAATTCCTTCTTCTGGATCACGCTTTAATATGATTGCGACACCTTTGGCAGATGGATCACGATTAGCAAGAATTGCTAGTTGATCATCATAACGAGGACTTGGCCTCTGTGCTGCATTATAGATAATGCGATATTCTTTCCCTAGTTCAGGCATGGAAAGTTCAATCAACTCACGACGGTCATAATATGGATCATCATATTGTTCGCGAATTATTTTATTTGTTTCGTAGAAAATCTCATCTATATAATACGAAGAAGTATGAGCTACATCTACTTGCGTCATTGCAGAATCCTTATAATAGGTTCGCAGAATCAATGAGCCTTTACATACAGTAGGTGGATTGTGCCCATAGAAAGCTACTGTATATACGTGATGAATTACATACTTAAATGGATAATATAATTTGTTGATCTGTTCAGGCATAGCATTCTCCTTCAGATAATATAAGACGAAATTGAAAAAGGTTCAAGAATGGTCCTATATAATTTATTTTAACATTTCATATATATGCATGAAAATCATAAAAATGCATTTATAATTGAGAAGTGAAAGAAGGTTCTATGGATATTCGTATTTTACATTTAGTCGATGGTGCTAAAAAAGCGGAAGGCTTAACGGTAATTATAGATGTCTTTCGTGCATTTACTTTAGAGGCATATTTGTTTGCACAGAATTGTGAAAAAGTGATTGCGGTCTATGATAAAGAAACAGCAGAACAGTTGAAGAGAGTACACCCAGAATATATTTTGATTGGGGAAAGAAAAGGTCGTATATTGCCTGGCTTTGATTATGGTAATTCTCCATCTGCTATTTGGGGAAAAGATTTTACAGGAAAAACTATTGTTCATACAACAACGAATGGAACACATGGTATGGATAATGCATTATATGCAGATGAAATTTTGACTGGGGCATTGGTTAATGCAAGAGCGATTGCAAAATATATTCGAAAGAAAAATCCATCTATGGTTTCCTTAGTATGTATGGGATGGGAAGAAAGACGTACGGAAGAAGATATTCTTTGTGCAGAATATATAAAGTCAATTTTGGAAGATCATCCAATAAAGGATATTAAAGAACGTGCCTTTAATTTGTGTTATACCGAAGGAAAAAAGTTTTTTGACCAAACGCAACAGGATGTATTCCCAGAAGCAGATTTTGAGTTGTGTACAAAAGTAGATTGTTTTGATTTTGTGATTCGGACAGAACGGAAAGAAAAAATATTTGAAAATCATATGGAGAAAATGGGATGACTAAGAAATATTTCTTTTTTGATATTGATGGAACACTTACAGATGACTCTACTCATCTTATTGTTCCAAGTGCAGAGCGCACCTTACATGCATTAGAAGAAAATGGTCATTTTGTCTCAATTGCAACTGGAAGAGCACATTATAAAACAGTTTCCTTTACCGATGCAATCGATATTCATAATATGGTATGTGCAGGTGGCGGATGTCTTGTTATTCAAGGAAAGGTAATAGAGAATAAAGCTCTTCCTTTAGAAGATACCATTCATTTATTAGAGTGCGCAGATAAAGACAATATCGGTTGGTTATTGATGTTAGAAGATAGTGATAATGTTTATATGCGTGATTATCGCTTTTTAGAGCAAGCAGGATTTCGTAAAGAATTGACATCCTATCATTATGATGCAGACTTGGATTATCATAATATAAATCAAATCTTTAAGGTTTATATGAGCTATACATCGCAACAAGAAAAAGAACTTCCATGGATTGATATATTAGGTCGTTTACGTATGGCAGAAGGATATTGTGTGTATCAGTATGATCGTAAAAAAGATGGAATTCTTTCTATGATGGACCACTTAGGCGGAACTTTAGAAGATGTGGTTGTTTTTGGAGATGGTAAGAACGATTTGGTTATGTTTGATTCACAATGGACTTCCATTGCAATGGGAAATGCAGTGGATGTATTAAAAAAGAAAGCAGATTATGTAGCTGCAGCGAATGTAGAAGACGGAATTGAAAAAGCTTGTCGTCATTTCGGATGGATTCAATAAAATTCAATAAAAGTATAATAAATGTTTTACATAAGCTTGTTTATATGGTATTCTAGCTACTGCGCAGATGATGCGTATCACTGTTCCGCTGGCAGGATTCAGGCTATGAGCAGCAGATCATATTCGAAAAGGAGATAAGAAAATGGATTTAAGTTTAGTAAACAGAATTACAAACGACCAGCTTCGTACAGATATTCCTGACTTCAAAGTCGGTGATACGGTTAAGGTCAATGTACGTATTAAGGAAGGTCAGAAGACACGTATTCAGGTATTCGAAGGCGTAGTTGTTGACAGAAACAATGGTGGCATCGGTGCTACATTCACAGTTCGTAAGATGTCTTCTGGTATCGGCGTGCAGAGAACATTCCCAGTACATACACCAATCATCGAAAAGATTGAAGTTGTACGTTATGGTAAGGTTAGAAGAGCTAAGCTGACATACCTCAAGGGTCGTTCTGCAAAGAATGCTCGTATCAAGGAAGTACGTCGTTAAGATTAAGATTCACGAAAAAGGGAAAGCGAATGCTTCCCTTTATTTTTTTCTGCTATAATAGTTCATGTTTATGAAAAATACAGATAAAGATGAAAGACTAACAGAAACACAAGTTATGCAGCAACTTACGGACCCAGTAGATTATTCCGATAAGAAAGAAGAAAATACATTTACTGAAACAAGAGTTTTGGAAGAACTTACCGATCCAGACTACAAAAAGAGTAGCCACAAAGAACCGGAAGAAAAGCCAGAGAAACCACATTCTGCTTTGAATGAGTTATTCTCTTTTGTAATTGATCTCATTGTTTGTATGGCGATTATACTTGTTGTAACGAATTTTGTGGTACGTCCTGTACAGGTAAGCGGTGATTCAATGTATCCAACATTAAAAGATAAAAGTTTTGGTGTATCGGATGTATTAGGCTATAACCTTAATGGAATTGAACGTTTTGATGTAGCAATTATCTACTTGCCTGAGAAAGATGAATATCTTGTTAAAAGAGTAATTGGTCTGCCGGGAGAGACTGTGTCTTACTCGAATGGACAGTTATATATTAATAATGAGCCTGTCGAAGAACCATTTCTGGATCAGAGTTATGTAGAGTCATATGGTGATTATTTCATGTCTGATGTGGCACCTATCACACTGGGAGAGGATGAATATTATTGTTTAGGTGATAATCGTCCAGCTTCGTCGGATTCTCGTTATTATGGACCATTTAAAAAAGAAAATATTCGTTCGAAAGGAATCTTTATTTTTTGGCCATTTAGTAAATTTGGCGCACAAACTTGGTGATTCATTTCAAGGAAACAGCACGTAGGAGTAGATAGTAAAGGAACTGATGTATTGTTTATACAATGCTCAGTTCCTTTTTGAATGAATGATAAGTATTCTATAAGGAATCTAGATGCTCAATTTTGAAAATAATTAAAATATGCTATCATTTAAAAATGATGAATCATTGCGTATAAAAAAAGGAGGGAATATATGGAAAAGAAAACGAATAAGTCAACAATTAACTGGTATCCAGGACATATGGAAAAAGCACGTAGAGGTATGATAGAACGTCTTAAGGCTGTTGATATGGTAATTGAATTGCGTGATGCCAGAATTCCCGAAGCAAGCCGCAATCCGATGCTGTTACAAATGGTGCAGAATAAACCTCGTCTAATTGTTCTATCAAAATGCGATGAAGCCGATCCGATTGTGACTGAAAAATGGATTCGTACTTTGACAACAGATAGTGTTTCTTGTATTGCGGTAGATTTGATGCATGATCCAAAGTGTGGCAAGAGAATTATTCGTGAAGCGCTACGAGTTATGGAACCAAAACGTCAAAAGCAGCGTGAACGTGGTATTCGTCCAAGAGCTGTCAGAGCGATGGCAGCGGGTATTCCAAATGTTGGTAAATCAACTATGATTAATCGTATTGCCGGCAAAAATACAGTTAAGGCAGCAGATAAACCAGGTGTTACAAAATCTTTAACATGGATTCATGCCGATGAGCAATTAGATTTATTAGATACACCAGGTGTATTGTGGCCAAAGTTCGATGATCCGATGACAGGTATTTGTCTTGCAGCATTAGGGTCGATCAACGATGATATTTTAGATAAAAAGATGGTTGCTATGGATACGATTCATATCATTCAAGACCTATATCCAAATTATTTAGAAGAAATGTATGAATCTGGAGATGTCAATCCAAATGGTATGTTAAAAGCAATTGCAACAAAACGTTATATTTTAAAATCAGAAGGCGAATTAGATACTAAGCTTGCCGCTGAGACATTCTTAAATGATCTACGCAAAGGCAAGCTGGGTAGATTGACACTGGAGAAACCAAATGAAGAAAGTGAAAATCTGTGAGAATACATTCGAACATACATATTGGCCAGAGGGAAAACTTGTTGTAGGCATGGATGAAGCAGGGAGGGGACCTTTAGCTGGGCCATTGAGTGTGGCAGGCGTTATTTTTCCAATAGGGTATCAAAATGATGAAATTTATGATTCCAAATCTCTATCGGAAAAGAAACGGGAAAGATTATACAATACAATTTTGGAAGATGCGTTATGGTATCAGATTATCGAAGTGTCGGAAAAAGATATCGATCGATATAATATCTTAGAAGCTGATCGTAGAGCGATGCGTCAGATTGCAATGAATTCCCCTGCAGAAATCGTGTTGAGCGATGCCGTAAAGTTGGATCTTCCAAAACCTGTGTTTGATATTATTAAAGGAGATCAGCAATCGGTATCAATTGCTGCTGCTTCTATTCTTGCAAAAGTCACGCGTGATCATATTATGAAAATGTATGATAAAAAATATCCGGAATATGGATTTGCTTCTAATAAAGGCTATCCAACAAAAGCACATATGGATGCAATTCAAAAATATGGTATTACAGAAATCCATAGAAGAAGTTTTGGACCAGTACGCGCAGTTCAACAAAAATTAGATATTTAAAATAGAACGGATCGAAGGCTGATCCGTTTTTATATATATCTTTGAGAAACTGTGTATATATCCTTTGGAGGATGTATGACAACAAGAGAAAATTTAATCGGTCTTGTAAATCGATATGGCGGAGAGTGGGCGAAAGTAGCAGAAGCCTTAAGTCGTCATGAAATTGCAACAGGTTTATATCGCAAAGAAAAATGTATTACGATTTTGGACGAAGAGTATCCAGAAGAATTACGCAAATTACGTTATCCGCCTTGGGTGCTCTTTTATGAAGGGGATATTACGTTATTGAAATGCCCTAAAGTGACTATTGTAGGTTCTAGAGAGCTTTCGATTTATGGGTATCGCATGACAAAATATGCAGCATCAATATTAAAGAAAAAATATGTGTTGGTATCCGGGCTTGCAAAAGGTGCAGATGCTTGTGTCCATGAAGAAGCAATGTGTGGCGGAAAGACAATTGCAGTCATTGGTAGTGGCCTTGGCACACAATATCCTACAGAAAATCGTTATCTTTATGATAAGATTCGTACGCAACATTTATTGTTGAGTGAATATCCATATGATGTTGGGGTACGGAAACATCATTTTCCATGGCGTAATCGAATTTTGGCAGGATTAGGGGAAAGTGTTGTTGTAACCCAGGCAAAAACACAGAGTGGGACGATGCTGACGGTTAACGAAGCGATTCAGATGGCTAAAGATGTTTATTGTTTTCCTTATCCTTTTGATGAGGAAAATGGGAGTGGATGTAATCGTTTGATAGCAGATGGAGCTTATATTTTGTGCGAAAAAGCACAATTGTATGAAATTTGAAATTATTTGCATAGTTGAAAGTTACTGTATTTATGATAAGCTATGAATCGAAACTTTTTATCATTTCACCAAAGGAGGCCGGCAATGAAGAATTTAGTGATTGTAGAGTCACCATCAAAATCAAAAACAATTGGGAAATATCTTGGCCCGGATTATACAGTGGTATCCAGTAAGGGACATATCCGTGACCTTGCAATTAAAGGAAAAGAAGGACTTGGTGTCGATATTGATAACGATTTCAAGCCTACATATGAGATTTCGAAAGATAAAAAAGATACAGTCAAAGAATTAAAGAAATTAGCGGAAGAATCCGATTATGTATATCTTGCAACCGACCCAGACCGTGAAGGGGAAGCTATTAGTTGGCATCTTGCACAGGAATTAGGGTTAAGTGAAGAGGAAGTAGATAGAGTTACTTTCCATGAAATTACAAAGAATGCGGTAAAAGAAGCTTTTAAATCTCCTAGAACAATCGATATGGATTTAGTGCATTCGCAAGAAACGCGTAGAATCTTAGATCGTATCATTGGTTTTAAGCTTTCAAAATTATTACATAAGAAGATACAGTCAAAGTCTGCAGGACGTGTACAATCTGTTGCTTTGAAGTTGATTGTAGAACGCGAAAAGGAAATTAAATCTTTTATTCCAGAAGAATACTGGACTATTGATGCAAAGTTCCAAAAAGAAGGAAAAGAATTTAGTGCAGCTCTTGCTAAAGTTGATGGCGAGAAAGTAAAACTGACAAATCAGGAAGAGGCACAGAAGATATTCGATCGCTGTCAAGGGGATTTTACTGTTAGCACTATTCGTAATAGTAAACGTTCTAGAGCAGCAAAGCTTCCATTTATTACTTCAACTTTACAGCAGGAAGCAAGTACGAAATTATCTTTTTCGGCGAAAAGAACAATGTCCATTGCGCAAGGATTATACGAAGGTGTGGATGTAGGAAATGGGCAAGAAGGTCTTATTACATACATGCGTACCGATAGCACACGTTTATCCGATGTGTTTATTAATGCTGCAAGGGATCGGATTACAGAAGATTATGGAAAAGAATATTTAGGAAAATATACGGTCCATAACGATGAAGGTGCACAGGATGCACACGAAGCGATCCGTCCTACAAGCCTTTCAAATACACCAGAAAAAGTAAAAGAATATCTGTCTAATGAACAATATAAGTTATATAAAATGATTTATGCGAGAGCACTTGCTTCTTTGATGGCTCCAGCTATTTATAGTCAACTTTCTGTTACGTTGTCACAGAATGGATGTGATTTTACAACAAGTGGAAGCACATTAGATTTTGAAGGTTATTTACGAGTTTATGGAGATTATGATTCATCGAAAGATGTAATTTTGCCTACATTAGTAGAAGATGAGACTTTGAATGCAGACGAAATAAAACCAAATCAACATTTTACGGAACCTCCAGCTCGTTATACAGAAGCCAAGTTAATCAAAGCATTAGAGGAAGATGGTATTGGCCGTCCTTCAACATATGCGATGATTATTGATACGATTCAAGCAAGAGGATATGTAACATTAGATCGTGTTTCTGAAAAATCAAGAACAAAAGTTTTTACACCAACAGAACAAGGAATTCTTACAACAGAAAAATTGGAGGAATTCTTCTCATCAATTATTAATGTTGATTACACAGCTCAAATGGAAAAGCAATTAGATGAAATTGCCGATGGAAAAGCTAAAGAAGTTCCTATCTTACATGAATTCTATGATACTTTTTCTCCATTGCTAGAAAAGGCATATGAAGGTATGGAGAAGAAGGAATTAGAACGTGTAGGAGAAGTTTGCCCAGAATGTGGTGGGGAACTGGTCTATCGTAATGGTCGATTTGGAAAATTTATTTCTTGTATTAACTTTCCTAAATGTCGTTATACTAAGAAGATTGAAGAAGAGAATAAAGAAAAGCCAGTACCAACTGGAAAGATGTGTCCGCTTTGTGGCAGTGAATTATTAAGGAGAAAATCACGTTTTGGTTCGTATTTTCTTGGCTGCTCTGGTTTCCCAAAATGTACATATATGGAAAATCTTGATGGGGAAAGAATATATTCTCGCAAAGAGAAGTTAAAGATGGCAGAAGAAAAGAATGCAGTTGAGGTTGAAGGCGAAGAAAAGCCAAAGAAAAAAGCGACTCGTAAAACAACTGCTAAAAAAGCCACAACTAAAAAAACGTCTGCAAAAAAGACTACAGCAAAAAAGGTAACAAAAACCACAACTCGTAAAAAGAAGGAGACAGAAGAATGACAACAGCAACAGTAATTGGAGCTGGTCTGGCTGGATGTGAGGCCGCTTACCAGCTATCCAAAAGAGGAATTAAAGTAAAACTGTATGAAATGAAGCCACTTTCTCATTCTCCAGCACATCATGCGGATACCTTTGCAGAACTAGTATGTTCGAATTCATTACGTTCGGATGCTTTAACAAATGCAGTGGGTCTTTTGAAAGAAGAGATGCGTATAATTGGTTCCTTAATTATGGAAGCAGCAGCTGCGACGAAAGTTCCAGCGGGAAGTGCTCTTGCGGTTGATCGTGAGAAGTTCTCTCAGATGATTACAGAACGTATTGAGAATGATCCGAATATCGAAGTTATACATGAAGATGTTGCGGTTATTCCAGATACTCCAGTCATTGTAGCTACTGGTCCATTGAGTTCAGATAATATGATTCAAGCAATGTCAAAATATATTGATAATCGTTATTGTTATTTCTATGATGCTGCTGCACCGATTGTAACAAGCGATTCGATTGATTTTTCTATTGCTTATCGTAAATCTCGTTATGACAAAGGGTCAGCGGATTATATCAATTGTCCTATGACACGAGATCAGTTTAATGATTTCTATGAAGCTTTGATTACAGCAGAAGCTGCGGAAGTACATGGCTTTGAAAATGATAAAGTATTTGAAGGGTGTATGCCATTTGAAGTTATGGCACGTCGTGGCAGAGATACATTACTTTTTGGTCCTATGAAACCAGTAGGATTAGAGACACCAGATGGTAAGAGACCGTATGCTGTTGTGCAGTTACGTCAGGATAACGCAGAAGCTTCCTTATACAACATTGTTGGTTTCCAGACTCATTTAAAGTGGGGGGAGCAAAAGAGAATTTTACATATGATTCCTGGTCTTGAGAGCTGTGAGATTGTACGTTATGGTGTTATGCATCGTAATACATATATTAATTCTCCGGTATGTTTAAAAGAGACATATCAGTATAAAGATCGTGATGATTTATTCTTTGCAGGTCAAATGACAGGTGTTGAGGGATATATTGAAAGTGCTGCATCTGGTATGGTGGCAGGAATCAACCTTGCCCATATATTAAATGGACAAGAACCGGTTGTATTTGGTCCGGAGACAATGATTGGAGCTATGTCGCATTATATTACACATGCGGACAATACACATTTCCAACCAATGAATGCTAATTTCGGAATCTTCCATTTGGCTTCAAAAGTGAAGAAAAAAGATCGTAAGGAAGCGTATGCTCCACAATCTCTTTCTATCATTAAGGAAATGATTGAAAATGGAAAACTTTAATCAAGTTTTAGAAAGATTTTTAAATCATATTAAATTATCCGGAACAGGTTCCGGCGATACGCAGGATGCTTACCGTCGGGATCTTTTGCATTTTAAAGATTTTTTAGAAGAAAACAATATTAATTCCTTTGAAGAAGTGACAAAGATTCAAATGAGTGAGTATCTGACAAAGTTAAAAGAAGGTGTATATAGCAAGCAAGCGTTAGCGGATTCATCTTTTTCTAGGCATTTGTCTTCGTTAAAATCTTTTTATAAATATTTAAATCGTTATGAAGGTATTCAGAATAATCCGATTCAAGTATTCAAAGGTTCTAAGTCTATACGGAAGTTACCAGAATATCTAACGTTTGATGAAATGGAATCCGTATTGAATGTATTTAATCTTGAAGATCCTGTTGAAATACGTGATCGCTGTATGCTAGAAATCATGTATGCTTGTGGTTTACGTGTGTCGGAATGTGCAGGATTGAAAATAGAAGACATTGATTTACAACAAGAAATTTTAAAAGTATTTGGTAAAGAGTCAAAAGAACGAATTGTTCCTTTTTATCCTCGATGTAAACAGCTTATTTGTCTGTATGTAGAAAAAGCACGTCCTGTATTTATGAAAGGAAGGAACACACATACTTATTTATTTGTAAATCAAAAAGGGAACCAAATTACTTCACGAGCAATTCAAAGAATATGTCAAACGGCTGGTGAACGAGCTGGTTTACAAGTGCGTTTGCATCCGCACATGATCAGACATAGCTTTGCAACACATCTTGTAGATAATGGTGCAGATCTTAGGGTGGTACAAGAATTGCTAGGACATCAGACGCTTTCTACAACGCAGATTTATACGCATGTTTCACAAGACCGTTTACAGAAAGTAGTCGATATGGCGCATCCACATTCTCATCTACAACAATGAAAAGACATGCGAACCGCAAAGCATGGGTAAAGTTTATGTAAATCCATATTGCAAAATCATCAACCTATGATACAATCATTTAGACAAAAAAAAAGGATACTGATATGCCTATGTTTACAGTTTCCTTTTTTTTGAAATATGGAGGCTTTATGAACAAAAATTCACTTCTTTCCATGCACGATTTAAACGCTGAGGATGTAACACGCATCCTCGAAGATGCTTTATTATTTAATAATTCTCAATCTGATTGGCAGCTGCCTGTATCAAAGGCTCTTGTTGCCAATCTTTTTTTTGAATCTAGTACTCGTACACATTATTCATTTGAAAGCGCTGAATTGCAACTTGGTTGTAAAGTAGCTGATATTTTAACACAGGCATCTTCTGTTACAAAAGGCGAAACTTTATATGATACCATTCGTACTTTAGAATCGGCAGGATATAACTTATTTGTTATTCGTCACTCAAAAGATCGTTATTATGATGAGCTGAAAGATATTCATACGCCAATCTTAAATGCTGGTGATGGTGCAGGAGATCATCCTACACAGTGTCTTTTAGATTTGTTGACGATGTTACAGGACTTTGGATCGTTTAAAGATCTAAAGGTTGTTATTTGTGGTGATATCTTACACAGTCGTGTTGCCGCATCGGATAAGTATGCATTAGAAATGCTCGGTGCAGATGTTAAGTTCGCTGGCCCTCAAGAATGGCAAAGAGAAGGATATTCAGTGATTGACTTTGATGAAGCGATTCCACAGGCGGATGTTGTTATGATGCTTCGTATTCAAAAAGAAAGAGGTGCAGGTATCGCTGGCATGAGTGATGCAGAATATCTTGCAAAATATGGTCTGACTTGCGAAAGATATGATCGTATGAAGAAGAATGCGATTGTTATGCATCCAGCACCAGTGAATCGTGGTGTGGAGATTGATACATCCTTAGTGGAAGCCGATCGTTCTCGTATATTCAAGCAGATGGAAAATGGGGTATTAGTACGCAAAGCTGTTATTAAGAGAGCTTACGGTATTAATTCTTTTGGAGAATAATATGAAAAGAGTAATTCGAAATGGTAATGTCTTATATCATGGAGAAATTCAGCATGTAGATGTTCTTTTTGATGAAAATGAAATCTTAGCTGTTGCGGAAGAGATTGAAACAGATGTAGAAGAAATTGATGCAACAGGAATGTATGTCTTACCAGGACTGGTTGATGTACATGTTCATTTTAGAGAACCAGGATATATTGAAAAAGAAACGATTCATACAGGATCTTTAGCTGCTGCACATGGTGGATTTACTTCTGTGTTTGCTATGCCAAATGTGATTCCTTCTCCAGATAATCCCGAGACTATGAAAAAATATTTGCAGAAAATTCAGGAAGATAGTGTTATTCATACCTATCCTTATGGCACAATTACTATAGGAGAAAAAGGAAAGCAGATTTCTGATTTTTCTGAAATGAATCAATTGGGCGTACATTGGTTCTCAGATGATGGCGTTGGCATGAATGATGCCTTATTAATGAAAGAAGCGTTAACACAGTCAAAAAAATGTAACTATCTGATTGCATGTCATACAGAAGATCTTGCGTATCGTAAACCAGGTGCTTCTGTTCACGAAAGTGAATATGCGTATATGCATAATTGGAAGGGAATACCAGATGAATGTGAAAGTGAACCTTTAAAAGCAGATCTTAAAATTGCGAAAGAGACAGGTGGCCATTATCATGCTTGTCATATTTCATCTCATAAGTCTGTTGAAGCTCTTAGAGATGCGAAACAAGCAGGAGTGGATGTAACTGCTGAAGTAACAGCACATCATCTTCTTTTGGAAAATACTGATGTTAAAGGACCGATGTGGAAGATGAATCCCCCTTTACGAACTCATGAAGACCGTATGGCTCTGATTGAAGCTCTAGAAGATGGAACATTAGATTTTATTGCAAGTGACCACGCTCCGCATACAAAAGAAAATAAAGATAGAACAATGGATAAAGCAGCTTTTGGGATTGTTTCCCTTGAAACCGCATTTCCATTGTTGTATACCGAGTTTGTGGTAGTTCAGAAACGATGGACATTAGCTCAATTGATTGCCTGGATGAGTGAGAAGCCAGCAGCACGTTTCGGACTAGAAAAAACAGGACGTATCGAAGAAGGATGGAAATCTGATTTCTTTATTGCAGATTTGGATCATGTCAGTCGTATTGATACATCTACATTTGAATCAATGGGAACAAATACACCATTTAATGGTTGGGAAGTTTATGGAAGAACAATTGAAACAATCGTTTCTGGTGTATCCGTATGGAAGGAGAAAGCTAAATGAAGAGATATCTCGTATTAGAAGATGGAAGTTTTTACGAAGGAGAAGGTTTTGGCTCAAATGAGTATAAGATTGGAGAACTCGTATTTAACACTTCTATGACAGGTTATCAGGAAATTCTGACTGATAATTCTTATTGCGGACAGATTGTTATGATGACATATCCGCTGATTGGTAATTATGGTATTAACCGTGATGATAACGAATCCGTTAAGCCAGCTGTGTTTGGATTTGTTATTAAAGATTATTGTGATCAGCCAAGTAATTTCCGTGCTGATGAGACATTAGATACCTATTTAAAGCAGGTTAAGATTCCAGGTATTTATGGTGTCGATACTAGAGCTATAACACGTAAGATTCGTGCAATCGGTACTTTAAAAGCTTCTTTCTGTGATACGGAAGAAGAAATTCCAGCATTAGTAGATATTTTAAAGAAAGCAGATTTCTTACACGATCAGGTCGCTCGCGTATCTACCAAAAATGTTTATCCGATCCCAGGTAGAGGAAAAAAAGTTGTTGTAATGGATTTTGGTATTAAGTTATCTATCCTTCGTGAACTTTCTAAGAGAAACTGTGATTTAATTGTTGTTCCTTATGACACAACAGCAGAAGAAATATTAGCTTACCATCCAGATGGGGTAATGCTCAGTAATGGCCCTGGTGATCCAGCTGATCTTACGGAGGTTATCCAAACGGTCGCTCAGTTGATTGGTAGAGTACCAGTATTTGGTATCTGCTTAGGATGTCAGCTTATTTCTTTAGCATGTGGTGCGAAGACATATAAGTTAAAGTTTGGTCATCGTGGAGCGAACAATCCTGTTGTTAACTTGGAAACAGGTAGAGTGGAAATCACATCTCAGAACCATGGATTTGCAGTGGATCAAGAATCTCTAAAAGATACAGATCTTGTTATGAGTTTCCAGGCCTTAAACGATAAGAGCTGTGAAGGTGTTAGACATACAAAGGCTCCTTGTTTTGCAGTTCAGTATCATCCAGAAGCAAATGCTGGTCCACAGGATTCTAACTACTTATTTGATAAATTTATCGAAATGATGGATGAGGAGGAAAAAAATGCCTAAACGTACAGATATTCATAAAATTATGGTCATTGGTTCTGGCCCGATTGTGATTGGTCAGGCTGCTGAATTTGACTATGCCGGCTCTCAGGCTTGTGCGGCACTGCGTGAAGAGGGATATGAAGTTATTCTGATTAATTCTAACCCTGCTACAATCATGACAGACTCCTCTATCGCCGATAGAGTATATATTGAACCATTGACATTAGAGTTTGCAAAGAGAGTTATTTTTAAGGAAAGACCAGATGCCATTTTAGGTTCTTTAGGTGGACAGACAGGTCTTAATCTTGTTGTTGAACTTGCTGAAGATGGAATTTTAGATGAATTTGGTGTTGAAGTGCTGGGTACAGATATCGAAGCTATCAACCGTGCAGAAGATCGTGAAATGTTCCGTTCTTTAATGCAGGAACTTCATGAACCTATTCCAGAATCAGCTATTTGCCATTCTGTTGAAGATGCGGTCGCATTTGCCAATAGCGAAGGATATCCATTAGTTGTTAGACCGGCCTATACATTAGGTGGTACTGGAGGTGGATTTGCACATGACGAAGAAGAACTTCGTCTCATTGCAGATTCTGGTTTAAAGATGTCACCAGTACATCAGATTTTAGTTGAACAGTCTATTGCTGGTTTCAAAGAAATCGAATATGAAGTAATGCGTGATGCAAAGAACAATGCAATTGTTGTTTGTAATATGGAAAATTTAGATCCTGTAGGAATTCATACAGGTGACTCTATTGTTACAGCTCCTGTTCAGACATTGACAGACCGTGAGAACCAGATGCTTAGAAATGCATCATTAAAGATTATTCGTGCTCTTGGTATCTGTGGTGGTTGTAATGTTCAGTTGGCATTGGATACAAAGAGTTTCCGTTATTATGTTATTGAAGTGAATCCGCGTGTATCTAGATCTTCGGCGCTTGCTTCAAAAGCAACAGGTTATCCAATTGCTCGTATTTCTGCAAAGCTTGCGGTAGGACTTGGATTAGATGAAATCATTAACCCAATTACAGGAACTTCTTATGCATGTTTTGAACCTGCTATTGACTATATCGTTTGTAAGTTCCCTCGTTTACCATTCGATAAGTTCCCTAATGCAGATCGTCAGCTTGGAACACAGATGAAGGCGACAGGTGAAGTAATGTCCATTGGACGTACATTCGAAGAAGCTTTCTTAAAATCGGTTCGTTCTTTGGAAATCAAAGTGGATCATATTGAAAAGAAAGATTTTAAATCTTTAACAAAAGATGAGTTATTCCAGAAAATTAAAGATTGTGACGATGAACGTATCTTTGCTGTAGCTGAGTGGTTACGTCAGGACTATAGTATGGAAGAAATTCATAATCTTACAAATATTGACTATTGGTATCTAAATCACATTCAGAAGATCATTGATCTTGAGAAGAATATGAAAGAGAACGTAAAAGATATTGAAGTTTTACGTGAGATTAAGAAAGCGGGATTTGCAGACAGCTATATTGCACGTAACTGGGATATGAAAGAAATCGATCTTTATAATTTGGAACGTACAAATGGTATTACTCCTGTTTATAAGATGGTTGATACATGTGCTGGTGAGTTTGTATCGGAAACTCCATATTTCTATAGTACATATGAAAAAGAAAATGAATCGATTCCATCTTCCGATAAGAAGATTATTGTATTAGGTTCTGGTCCAATTCGTATTGGTCAGGGTGTTGAATTTGACTATGCTACGGTTCATTGTATTGAAACACTTCATAAAGAAGGTTATGAAGCAATTATTATTAACAATAACCCAGAGACAGTTTCTACAGACTTCTCTATTTCTGACAAATTGTATTTCGAACCTCTTACAACAGAAGATGTTATGCATGTTGTAGACCTTGAAAAGCCTTTAGGTGTCATTGTTCAGTTCGGTGGTCAGACAGCAATTAACCTTGCAGCATCTTTAGAGGAACATGGTGTTAAGATTCTTGGTACAAGTTTAGATAGTATCAACAAGGCAGAAGACCGTCATGAATTCGAAACGATGCTCGATAAGTTAGAAATTCCTCAACCAGAAGGTATGACAGCTTATACTGTAGAAGATGCTCTTGAGATTGCACATAAGATTTCTTATCCAGTACTTGTTCGTCCTTCTTATGTTCTTGGTGGACGCGCTATGGAAATCGTTAATAATGATGACGAACTTCGTGTCTATATGGCTACAGCTGTTAAGGAGATTTCACATGATTCTCCAATTCTAGTCGACCGATATGTCCTTGGTAAGGAATGTGAGATCGATGCGATTGCAGATGGTACAAATGTATATATTCCAGGTGTTATGGAACATATTGAGCGTGCTGGTATTCACTCTGGTGACTCTTTCTCTGTATATCCAACACAGACCTTATCACCAGAAGTGAAAGCAACAATTATTGATTATGCGGAACGTATCGGTAAAGGATTTGGCTTTGTAGGTCTTTATAATATTCAGTTTATTGTTGATCATTCTCAGAAAGTCTATGTACTTGAAGTTAACCCACGTTCTTCTCGTACAGTACCATTCCTTTCTAAGATTACTGGTGTACCAATGTGCACGATTGCAACAAAGTGTGTTCTCGGTGAGGGCTTGGAACAGCAGGGTTATAAGCCTGGTTATCATCCAGAAGAACCAGGCCATGTATATGTTAAGGCTCCAGTATTCTCTTTTGCGAAATTAAGAAGTGTTGATACCGTACTCGGACCGGAAATGAAATCTACAGGTGAAGCACTTGGATGTGATGTTACTTTTGAAAAGGCATTATATAAAGCATTGATTGGTTCTGGCGTTAAAGTTCCACAGTCTGGTGCTGCTTTGATGACAATTGCGGATGCCGATAAAGCAGAAGCTTTAAAGTGTGCAAAACGTCTCTATAACATTGGCTATGGTATCTATGCAACAGAAGGAACAGCAAAGTATTTCCGTGAACATGGTCTCTTTGTTCATGATGCTAAGAAGATTTCAGATGAATCCGAAGGCGGCGATAACGTATTAGATATTATTCAGCATGGTAAGGTTTCTTTTGTTGTTAATACAATTACAAATACGGAAAAGTCTCCATCCCATGATGGTTTCCTTATTCGCCGTGTATCTGCAGAAAATAACATTTCCTGTATGACTTCTCTCGACACGTGTAATGCATTGTGTGGGGTGCTTGAGTCTCTCAGCTTCTCTATGATTTCTATGAATGAAATGGGTAAATAATGCGTACAGATTTTGGAACTCTTATTGAGAATATAAATATTGCGAAAGACGTATATCAGATGTGTATCCGTACTGAAATCGCAAAAGAAGTACAGTGCGGACAGTTTGTACAAGTAGATATTCCGGGTTTCTTCCTTCGTCGTCCGATTTCTGTTTCGGAAGTGACAGAAGATGGAGAATTAGTACTTGTCTATAAAGTTGTAGGCGATGGTACTAAGATAATGGCAGAATTAGTTCCTGGAATGAAGATTGACTTATTTGGGCCATTAGGTACTGGATTCCCAGTTGAAGAACGTGATGTTCTTCTTCTGGGAGGAGGTGTCGGTGTGCCACCATTAATTGAAACAGCAAAGCGTTATATTGCGAAGGGACACAAAGTAACAGCTGTTCTTGGCTTTAATGCAAAACAGGATGTTATTTTAGAAGAACGTTTCCGTGAAGTTGGAGTGGATGTTTATTGTGCAACAATGGATGGAAGTTACGGTGTGAAGGGAACGGTCCTGGATGCAGTTAAAGAAAATAGTATTACAGATACATTCGTGTTATCCTGTGGTCCATTACCAATGTTAAAAGCAGTTTCTAATACATATACAGATGGTTATGTTTCCTTAGAAGCACGCATGGCATGTGGTATGGGGGCATGCATGGGATGTGTTGTAAAAGATGAGGAAGGAAATTCTTTACGTGTATGTAAAGATGGACCTGTCTTCCCAATCGGAAAGGTGGTACTCTGATGGATTTATCCGTAAAGCTTCCTGGTCTTTCCCTGAAAAATCCGATTATTCCAGCTTCTGGTTGTTTCGGATATGGAAGAGAATTTGCAGAATTATATGATCTTTCTGTTCTTGGTGGTATTGCTATTAAAAGTGCTACACCAAAAGAAAGATTTGGTAATCCAACACCACGTATTGCAGAGACATCTGCAGGAATGTTAAATGCAATAGGTCTTCAGAATCATGGCGTAGATTACATTATAGAAAATGAGCTTCCTTTTTTAGGTAACTATAATACAGAGATTATTGCGAATGTTGCTGGTGCTACAGAAGAAGACTATATTGAAGTCATCGAAAAGATGAATGAATCGGATGTAGTGAAAGCATATGAATTAAATATCAGTTGTCCAAACGTCAAGCATGGTGGTATGGGACTTGGTACAGATCCTGCTTTAGCTGCAGAAATTACGCGTTTGGCTAAAAAGGCTGCTACAAAGCCTATATATGTTAAGTTAAGTCCAAATGTTACAAATATTGTTGATATAGCAAAAGCAGTCGAAGATGCTGGAGCAGATGGACTTGTAATGATCAATACACTTTTAGGAATGCGTATAGATCTTCGTACGGGTCATCCTTTACTTGCAAATACAACTGGTGGACTGTCTGGACCAGCTGTAAAACCCGTTGCAATTCGTTGTGTCTATCAGTGTGCAAAGGTAGTAAATATTCCTATTATTGGTGTAGGGGGTATTTCTACAGCGGAAGATGTATTAGAATTTTTATATGCAGGTGCATCCGCGGTAGAAGTTGGTGCTGCAAACTTTAAAGATCCATTTATTTGCCCGAAGATTATTGAAAATCTTCCGGCTGTATTAGAAAAATATGGTAATTCATCTGTAAAAGATGCAATAGGAAGGAGCTTAAGATGAGCAGAACAATTGTTGCGTTGGATTTTTCCAACAAAGATGAAGTAATGAATTTTTTGAAAAAATTCGACGAACCAGTATATGTTAAAATAGGTATGGAATTGACATATGCTTGTGGCCTTGAAATGGTTAAAGAAGTAATCAATATGGGGCATAAAGTATTCCTTGATTTGAAGTTACATGATATTCCAAATACAGTAAAAGGTGGTATGAAAAACTTGGCAAAGCTTGGGGTTGATATTGTCAATTGCCATTGTGCTGGTGGAATTGAAATGATGAAGGCTGCTAAAGAAGGTATTCTTGAAGGGACTCCAGAAGGAAAAGAACCTGCTAAGCTAATTGGTGTTACCATTTTGACTTCGACATCTCAAGAAGTAATGAATGAGGAATTAGGTGTTCCTGGTCAGGTTATTGATACAGTCGTTCACTATGCTAAGAATGCAAAAACAGCAGGACTGGATGGAGTTGTGTGTTCTGTTCATGAAGCAAAAGCAATTCATGAAGCATGTGGTGAGGACTTCTTAACAGTTACTCCAGGTATTCGTTTAGCAAATAACTCTGCGGATGACCAGAAGAGAATTGCTACACCAGAATATGCTAGGGAACAGGGATGCGATATGATTGTTGTAGGTCGTTCCATCACGAAGGCTGAAAATCCAGTCGAAACATATAAGAGTATTGAGGAGACAATGTCCAATGGAAGAATATAAGAAGGAATTTGTGTCCTTTATGTTGGACGCAAAAGCGTTAAAGTTCGGTGATTTCACTTTAAAATCTGGCCGTAAGAGCCCATTCTTTATGAACGCAGGTGCCTATGTAACAGGAAAACAGTTACATCAGTTAGGTATTTATTATGCTAAAGCCATTCATGATAACTTTGGTTTAGATTTCGATGTATTATTCGGGCCAGCATATAAAGGTATTCCACTTGCTGTTGTTACTGCACTTGCATTGGATGAACTCTATGGCAAAGAAGTTCGTTATTGCTCTAACCGTAAAGAGATTAAAGACCATGGCGATACAGGAATCTTATTAGGCTCTAAGTTAAACGATGGTGATCGCGTAATTATGATTGAAGATGTTACAACATCTGGAAAGTCTATGGAAGAGACTGTTCCTATTGTTCGCGCGCAGGCAAATGTTGATATCAAGGGCCTCATTGTCTCTTTAAACCGTAACGAAAAAGGTAAGGGTGTAAAGACAGCTTTATCCGAAATTGAAGATCTTTATGGTTTTAAAGCAGCTGCCATTGTTTCTATGCCAGAAGTTGTTGAGATTCTGAAAGAAAGAAATGCTCTAGATGAAGATCTGCTTAGCAGAATTGATGCTTATTATGCAGAATATGGCGCAAAAGCCTAAAATACTTACGATAATATAAAATTTATATTGTTTTCGATGCCATGATGTGCTACTATCATCGTGGCATCTTTCTTTATGCATGTTTTGTGCGTGGATAAAGATGACTTCTCACACAGCGGATTCATCATCCCGTGTGCATATAAATGCATTGATGATGTTAGAAACTGTGGCGGTTACAACGGAAAGTGAGGTAAATTTAAAATTATGGCTGTTGTTACATTGAGGAAAATGCTTGAAAATGGAGTTCATTTTGGTCACCAGACACGTAAGTGGAACCCAAATATGAAACCATACATCTACACTGCTAAGAACAATATCTACATTATTGATCTTAACAAGACACAGGAGCAGCTTGAAAAAGCATATAATGCTTTAAAGAAGATTACAGAAGATGGCGGAAAGGTCATGTTCGTTGGTACAAAGAAGCAGGCTCAGGCTACAATTCTTGAAGAAGCAATTCGTTCCGGAAGCTTCTATGTCAACCAGAGATGGTTAGGTGGTACTTTAACAAATTTCCGTACAATTCAGAAGTCTGTTAAGACACTGCTCGACATCGAAGAGATGGAAAACAATGGTACATTATCTGTTTATACTAAGAAAGAACAGGCTCTCCTCCTTAAGAAGAAGGAAAAACTTGACAACTTCCTTGGCGGTATCAAAGATATGAAGAAGCTCCCAGATGCTTTATTCGTAGTTGACCCATTAGAAGAACACAACGCAGTTGCTGAAGCTAGAAAGCTCAATATCCCAGTATTTGCATTAATTGATACAAATGCAGATCCTAGAACTGTTGATTTCCCAATTCCAGCAAATGATGATGCAGTTCGTTCTATCAAGTTAATGGTTTCTTTAGTTGCTGATGCAATCTGCGAAGGTAAGAATCTCCCTATCGAAAACATTCCTGAAGAAGCTGATAACGCTGAAGATATTACAATGAAAGATGTCATCAAGAAGGTCGAAGAAGACGCTGCTGAATACGAGCGTAAGAAGAGACAGAGATACGAAGAAAAGAGAGCTCAGATGGCTCAGCGCCGTGGATACAATGGTGAAAGACGTGTCTTTAGAAGAAACGAACATAACACAGCTGCAAAGGCTGGCAATACAAATGATGCACCTAAGGCTGATGCACCTAAACAGGAGGCTGAATAATCATGGCAGTATCTGCAAAGCAGGTTAAAGAATTAAGAGAGCTTACAGCAGCTGGAATGATGGACTGCAAGAAGGCTCTTGAAGCTACAGACGGTGACGTAAAAAAAGCTATCGACTGGCTTCGTGAAAACGGTCTTGCTAAGGCAGCAAAGAAGGAAAACAGAGTTGCTGCTGAAGGTCTTGGCAGAATTGCCATTTCTGGAAACAAGGCTGCTATTGTTGAAGTTAACTCTGAAACAGACTTTGTTGCAAAGAATGAAAAGTTCCTTGAACTTCTTGATACAGTTGCAAATACATTAGTTGCTTCGGATGCGAAGACAAATGAAGATGCTTTAGCTCTTTCTACAGCAGATGGAACATTAAACGATACATTCGTTAATGCTGTTGCTACAATCGGTGAAAAGATTACTCTTAGAAGATTCGAAGTTGTTACAAAGAATGATGATGAATTCTTTGGCTCTTATTCTCACCAGGGTGGTAGAATTGTTGCGCTTACAGTTGTTAAGGGTGGCGATGCTCAGGTTGCTAAGAACATGGCAATGCAGGTTGCTTCTATGAACCCATCTTATATTTCTAGAGATTATATGCCTCAGGAAGTTGTTGAGCATGAGCGTGAAATTCAGATTGCTTTACTCGACAAAGATGAAAAGCTTGCAAATAAACCTGAAAAGGTTAAGGCAGGAATCGTTGAAGGACGTATTTCTAAGTCTTTACAGGATATGTGTCTTGTTGACCAGGAATATTTCCTTGACAGTGATCAGAAGTGCGGCGGATATTTAAAGAGTAACAATGCTGAAGTTGTTAACTTTGTTAAATACATCGTTGGTGAAGGTATCGAAAAGAAGGAAGATAACTTCGCTGCTGAAGTAGCTGCAATGGCTAAGTAATTTAACATTTATATTACAACGAGATTGAAAGACTTTTTGATGTGATGGTGATTTCATATCATGGTGTCTAAGGTTTGACCGACTTTCAAAACGAAAGTCGGTTTTTTGTGTGAAATTCTGGGTTGCCAAAGTTAATTGGGGGAAATGCCAACAAGTTGGGGTCATTAACTGGGGTCTTTAATTGGGGTTAGTGATTTTTCCAAAGTTACCTGGGGTCAACAATTGGGGTCTGCCCTTAAAAACAGCCATTGAAATCGGCATGTATAGCTATATGTATAGCTGATGTACGGGTTATACATGTCGCAGCACAGATATTCAACTCTGTCCCGCTCTTGTTTAGGGATGCACATGAAGTACGATTACTATAACAACACAGGAGTGTTCAAGCCCGGATACA
>CAUWDF010000014.1:0-24274 GCA_963557245.1 uncultured Bulleidia sp. | reverse complement strand
TTATAAACTCACATTAGATGTTGCACTTAATTTGACAAATTACTTATAAAAAAAGAAAGAGAAATGATTAACATTTCTCTTTTTGTTTGTTGTAATCCCCAATGATTATAAATCAGATTAGAGCTTTACGACGTTTGCAGCCTGAGGACCGCGATCGGATTCTGTGATATCAAAAGATACACCCTGTCCTTCATCAAGAGTCTTGAATCCATCGGACTGGATTGCGGAGTAGTGAACGAATACATCCTTACCTTCATCAGTTGTGATGAATCCGTAACCTTTCTCAGCGTTGAACCACTTTACCTTTCCTGTTGCCATTGTGAATCTCCTATTCTACGTATCCCCAAAAATTAAATCATTAGGACTTAATATTTGTATACAAGTGTAATAATAGTATTCATACTTCTAAAATACAAGTTTTTTTACTCGTTACAAAGTTATTATTTCTGCAATTTTATCGTACTTTTAGGAAAAAATGAAAGAATATTAAACTTGTGTTAAAGTACGAAAAAAAGCATGTATAGATAAAAGAATTTTGCTAGCTTTTACGATGAAATTAAGTTTGTCAAAACTGAGAATCCTCCGTATAATAGAAACGATAAATGTGCTGAAGGGAAGAGTATTTTCACTTATTTGTTTGCAGAGAGCGGCGTATGGTGAAAGTCCGTACAGATAACGAAAAGAAGATGGTCCCCGAACAGATCGTGCGATAGGTAGTGCGATCCGGTTACGTCCGTTATAGCGTTTGAGTGTCTTCATAATTTTATGAAGGAAGAAAAAGGTGGTAACGCGTGTAAGACGTCCTTTCAGCAGGATGTCTTTTTTGTTGAAAGGAGAGGGTAGTATATGACAGAAAAGAAACCATATTATATTACAACTGCGATTGCGTATACTTCAGGTAAGCCACATATTGGTAATGTCTACGAGATTGTATTAGCAGATAGTATTGCTCGTTACAAAAGACAACGTGGCTTTGATGTTCGTTTCCAGACAGGTACAGATGAACATGGCCAGAAGGTAGAAGAGAAGGCAAAAGCAGCAGGTAAGACACCAAAACAGTTCGTTGATGAAGTGTCTGGTGTTATTAAAGAGCAGTTCGATTGCATGAACATCTCTTATGATAAGTTCATCCGTACAACCGATGAATATCATGAAAAACAAGTTCAGAAGATTTTCAAGAAACTGTATGATCAGGGGGATATCTATAAGGGACATTATGATGGCTTATATTGCCAGGAATGTGAAGCCTTCTATACAAATTCCCAGATTACAGAAGAGGGCAAGTGCCCAGTTTGTGGTGGAGAATTAAAGACAATGCAGGAAGAGGCTTATTTCTTCCGCATGTCCAAGTATGCAGATCGTTTGATCCAGTATATTGAAGATCATCCACATTTCATTCAGCCAGAGAGTCGTAAGAATGAGATGCTCAATAACTTCTTAAAGCCAGGTCTTCAGGATCTTTGTGTTTCTCGTACTTCCTTTAAGTGGGGCATTCCTGTGGACTTTGATCCAAAACATGTTGTCTATGTTTGGTTAGATGCATTAACAAACTATATTACAGGTCTTGGTTATGATTGTGATGGAAATCATGATCCACTCTATAAGAAGTATTGGCCAGCAGATTTACATCTGATTGGTAAAGATATTGTACGTTTCCATACAATCTATTGGCCTATTATGTTAATGGCATTAGGTGAGCCTTTACCAAAGCAGATTTTTGGTCATCCATGGTTATTAACGGGAGACTCTAAAATGTCTAAGTCAAAGGGTAATGTAATTTATGCAGATGACTTAGTAAGCTTATTTGGTGTAGATGCTGTACGTTATATTATGATTCATGAGATGCCATTCGCACAGGATGGTCATATTACATATGATCTGATTATTGAACGTATCAATTCCGATCTTGCTAATAACTTAGGTAACTTAGTGAATCGTACATTATCCATGCAGAACAAGTACTTCAATGGTATTGTTGCAAATCCACATGAAGAAGAACTAGTAGATGAGGATTTGAAGAATACGGTTGCTAAAACTGTGGAACAGATTGATTCTTGTATGGATACATTACATGTTGCAGATGCGGTTCAGGCTATCTTAGACCTTTTCTCTCGTTGTAATAAGTACATTGATGAAACTGAACCATGGAAGCTTGCAAAAGACCCAGATCGAATCGGAAGACTTGCTACAGTTCTCTATAATTTATTAGAGTCTGTTCGTATTGCTGGTATTCTCTTAAAGCCATATCTTCCAGATACATCGGATAAGATCTTAAATTCTTTAAATACAGAATTTAAGTCTTATGATACAGTTCATACATTTGGTATGTTAGAAACAGGAATCCAGATTACCGAAAAACCGGAAATTTTATTCGCTCGTCTGAACGAAAAAGAAGTTATGGAAAAAGTTGAAGTAATCCAGAAAGAACAGAAGAAACAGGTTCAGAAGGCTAAAGAGTCTAAGGGTGAAGTTACAATTGATGACTTTTCCAAATTAGATCTTCGTGTAGGTAAAGTATTATCCTGTGAAAGACATCCAGACGCAGATAAGTTATTTATTTTACAGGTCGATATCGGGGAAGAAAAGCCACGTCAGATCGTATCAGGTCTTGCACAGTCCTATACTCCAGGTCAAGTCATGGGTAAGACAATCGTAGTGATTGCAAACTTAAAGAAGGCAGTCATTCGTGGTGTGGAATCCAATGGTATGTTACTAGCTGGTAAGAGTGGTAAAGAAATCGCTCTTGTTGAAGTTAACGCATTAGAACCAGGATCTAAGATTTCTTAAAAATAAGAGGAACTGCTATTTCAGTTCCTCTTTCTTTTTTTGAAGATATTGTCTTCTAAGGGAAATCGTTGTAATATCTTATTGGAAAGTTATTTTCTAACTAACCGTTGTTTATATTGTGCACGCTGTACCTCATCGTACAGCATTTTTTTTAGAACACCATATTTCTATAGTTTCCACAAATATTATGGGGTTGTTAGGAGAGCGTAGAATGTATAGGTAGCGACGATTAAAAAGAAAATCCAATAAATGATTTTCCTCCTTTGAATGCTTTCGCACATTTTTCGGGTACCATATCTTGATTTTTTTCGCACCCTACAATTCAATCGTTATATAGGCGAATAAAATACAAAACATTATAATGTCATATGTAAGGTTCTTCATGTTAACTCCAACAAAAGAGAATAATAAGAGGAATAACAAAAGAAAAGGATAACATTTTTTCGATGGTATATTGCTTTTTCGAATCGATGAAATTTGATAATATTTCAATTTTAATCATAAATTATGGCGAGTCCTTTTGGGATGCAACGAGACATACGCAATGAAATAGCTTATACACAAAGATAGAAGGAAACCATATCCAAAACTAATTTTTTGAAATGAATTCTTAACGGATTTTACAATTTTATCGACGAAATATGCGATTCTGTAAGTTTTGAAAAGAGTAAAGGAATACTTTTTAAAGTGTATTAGCTATATCTAACAGAAGAATATAGAAGTAGGATGTTGTATACTGTACAGGAGAGATTATGGAAAAGTATACGATGATCATACGTCCGGATAAAATTTCGGAGAAGCTAAGTCATAGCGCAAGGGAAATTTTGCATTGTCATGGTATGGTAGAAGATGCAGAAAATCCTCATACCATTATTGTAATTGGTGGTGATGGTACGTATTTAAGAGCGGTCCATCAATATATCGATCATTTGGATTCGGTACGTTTCTTTGGTATCCATACAGGTACACTGGGTTTTTGTTCCGATTATAAAGATAAAGAATTAGAAGATTTCTTAAATGTTTTGATTCATAATACGGGAAAAGAAGAACCATTCCCATTATTACAAGCAAGTGTAGAAGCTAAGACATGGTATGGTCTAAATGAAATACGAATTGAGAATGTATCACGGACACAAGTGCTAGATGTCTCCATCAATGAAGATTCACTTGAAACATTTCGGGGGAGTGGAATGTGTATCTGTACGCAATTAGGTAGTACAGCCTATAATCGTTCTCTTGGTGGTGCAGTGATTCAGGAAGGACTTGATTTGATCGAGATGACAGAGATTGCAGGAATCCATCATTCACAATATCGCAGTCTCGATGCACCGCTTGTATTGCGTGGGGACAGCGTATTACAATTTAAGTCGTCTTCTTTTAAAGGTGCAGTACTAGGTGCAGATCAATTCGTAGATTCATTAGATTGCTACAAAGAGATTACGGTTCGTATCTGTCCAGATAAGAAAGTATATATTTTACGAGGTAAGACTGTTTCTTACTTCGATCGATTAAAGAGTTTGTTTTAAAAGAGGTATACCATGCGAAGTTGGCATTCTTTATTTGAAATATTAAGGTTTCCTTTGGAAGTTGTCTTTTTAGCAACAATCTTGAGTGGAATTGGAAATCTGATTGTCAATCCATCGTTTGGATTGGTGACAGTTATGAACGCTTCTTATATTGAAACTTTTGGAATGATCTTACAAAGAACCGGTAATTTTATTCTGATTAATTTTCCTATGTTGTTCATGATACGATTTGTGACACGAAAAGGTGGATCTGGTACAACTGTTCTATCGGCATTAGGCGGTTATATGATCTACACCATTACGACGATGTACGTGTCGAGTACGAACATTGCGACGACAGCTTATAGTTCAATCTTAGGACTTTCCGCTGTGACGACTTCTTCGTACGCATCGAGTATTACAAAATATCCATTACAGACTGGAATGATTGGTTCCGCAATTATTGCTGTCATTACGTTATTATGCTTTAATGCAACCCGCAAGAAGAGTGAATACGGTCTTTTCTCCTTTATATCAAAAGAACTGTCTTGTACAATTCGAATCGTATTCTTTTCTTTTCTGGCGGGTATCCTCGTATCTCTTGGTTGGCCATATTTCTTAGGTCTTATACAGAGAATTGTGAACTTTATATCTGTGGATACGACGAATCCAATCAATTTAACACTTTATGGAATATGTGATCGTTTCTTAAGTATGCTCAATTTAGGTACTTTGATCCGTCAACCATTCTGGTATACGATTCAAGGTGGTAGCTGGGTATCTTTAACTGGAGCGAGTGTTGTTGGGGATGTCAATGTATGGTCCTCGCAGTTAGCTGCTTCGGCATTGAATGGTATGGCAGGTCGTTTCATTACCCCATATTACATTCTCAATATTTTTGCGATTCCAGCTATGTTAGCTGCGATATGTACATTAGAAACAGATCCTTTAAAGAAGAGAAAAGTTGTTATTATATCGGTCATTGCGTCTCTTGTATCTATTTTTATGGGTACGTTATTACCGATTGAACTGATGTTACTGTTCTTATGTCCATTATTATTATTTATTCATTTTGGATTGACTGGTATCTTGTTTGGTGTTTTACAAGGTATGCATATTTATCTGGGTTATAACACTTCGACATCTTCTACGATGACAGCTATGCCAGGTACATTGCCAGAATTTCTTACTTATATTGGTACACCATCGTTACAAAAGACTTTATTATGGCTTGTTCTAATTGGAATTATTGCCGCAGTCGTTTACTTTTTTGTCACACGTCTTTACTTTACCAAACTTGCTTTAGATTTGTTTAAGACAGGGGAAGAAGAGAGGGCAGTACGTTCTACAATCAAAGCTTGTGGTGGAATTGAGAATATCCGTAATACAGGTTCTTCTATTACAACATTGACCGTATCGTTATATAACCCATCTAAACTAGATACGATTCGTTTAAAGAAAATGGGATCGTTCCGTATCTATGAGACACGTTCTAGTTTTAATATATGTTTCGGTGCTTCTTCAACGATGATTCGTAAAGGAATCGAGAAAGCAATCCGTGAATCGGTACGTGAAACAGATGAAGATTGACAGATCCTGCGTGATCTGTCTTTTTAAAGACAGGAGTATTTATGGCTAAAGAAAAAACGTTATCTCCAATGATGCAGCACTATATGTCCATCAAGAAGAACTATCCCGATACATTGATTTTTTATCGTGTGGGTGATTTCTATGAGATGTTCATGGAAGATGCTGTTACTGTTTCTAAAGAGTTGGATCTTGTTCTGACGGGGAAGAATGCCGGCTTAGAAGAAAGAGTTCCGATGTGTGGGGTGCCACATCATGCGGTGCAGAGTTATCTTGCACGTCTTGTATCTCGTGGCTATAAAGTTGCTATTGTTGAGCAGTTACAGGATCCAAAAGAAGCAGAAGGGCTTGTCGAACGGGATGTCATCCGTGTCGTTACGCCAGGTACGTTATTGGATGAGATTACCGATGAGAAGTCTTCTGTTTATCTAGCAGCAATCGAAGACTATAAGTATGGCTATGCTGTTGCATTCTGTGAAGTTTCAACAGGTGAGAATTTTATTGAGAACTGTGAGCATAAAGATAGTTCTTTACTACAGCTCATTCTGAAAAATAATGGTCGTGAAGTCGTAGTGAAGAAAGGATTTCCAGAACGTATCTTAAAACGTTTGAGAGAAATGAATATTGTGATCTCTTATTGCGAGAAAGAGGATATTCATGAAGAATATATGCCATTGGCGGATACTTTGGATAAAGAGTATGATCGTACTGTATATGGTCTTCTTTTGAATTATTTGGAAGCAACCCAGAAACATTCTTTATCGCATCTTGAACCGGTCGTTCTACAGGTAGAAGATGAGATTCTTTATATGGACTATGCGACGCAACAGAACCTTGAACTGACCGTTCCATTACACGATACGGGAAAACAGATTACACTATGGTCCTTCTTAGATTGTTGTAAGAGTGCAATGGGTTCTCGTCTTTTAAAGAAATGGATTGAGAAGCCATTAGTCAGTCAAAAGAAGATAGAAAAAAGATATGAGCGCACCGAATGGCTTATGAAGAACTTTATGGGTCGTTCTAAGATTCGCGAAGCACTGAGTCATATTTATGATTTACAACGACTCATTGCTCGTTGTGCAATGAATCATGCCAATGCAATTGATTGTCGCCGTCTGGTCTGTACATTAGAACAGGTTCCTATGATATTCGATACATTGCCACAAGATCTTTTTGCGGAAATGGTAGGTGCCGATCGTCTGACTTCTCTGTATGAGGAACTCAAGAATGCTTTTGCGGATAATCCACCTCTGACAACAGGAGAAGGTGGAATGTTCAAAGAAGGCTATAATAAAGAACTTGATGAAGCACATGAAGTACAGAAAAACGGTCGTAACTACATAGCATCTTTAGAAGCATCGGAAAGAGAACGTACAGGGATTAAGAACTTAAAGATCGGATACAATAAAGTATTTGGTTATTATATTGAGATTTCAAAAGCAGCCGCAAAAGAAGTAAAAGAAGATTGGGGCTATATCCGTAAACAGACATTAACAAATAATGAACGTTTCATTTCTCCAGAACTCAAAGAGAAAGAAGAGATGATTTTACATGCGGAAGAAAATGCAATCCGGTTAGAAAAAGAGTTGTTCCGTGCAATCTTAGATCGTATTCGTGGATGTTTACCTAAGTTGCAGAAACTAGCTTCTTCTTTAGCGCAGATTGATTGTTACTGTGCATTGGCGGAGGACTGTTCAAAATATGGATATGTACGTCCGGTATTCAGCGATGATGAATTTAATATCAAAAATGGCAAACATCCTATTTTAGAAGAATTGATGAAAGATCCAAAATATGTATCGAATTCCTTACATTTGGACGCAAAAGAAAATATTTTATTAATCACGGGTCCTAATATGGGTGGTAAGTCTACTTTCATGCGTCAGACAGCATTGATTGTAATCATGGCTCAGATTGGTTGTTTTGTACCAGCAACGTCTTGTACGATGCCAGTCTTTGATAAGATCTTTACACGTATTGGAGCTAGCGATGATATCTTGTCGGGACAATCGACATTCATGGTCGAAATGACAGAAGCGAACAATGCTTTACAAGAAGCGACGGATCATTCCTTGATTTTATTTGATGAAATTGGACGAGGTACAAGTACATATGATGGTATGGCACTTGCTCAAGCAATGATTGAATATATTGCTTCGGTCATACATGCTAAGACACTGTTCAGTACGCATTATCATGAACTGACTTCTTTAACAGATTCGGTTGGATGTGTAAGGAATGTACATGTTGCGGTCAAAGAAGAAGACAATGAGGTTACTTTCTTGTATAAAATAAAGAAAGGTCCAGCTGAACAATCCTATGGTATCAATGTTGCACGTTTAGCCGGTCTGCCAACTTCCGTTCTAGAAAGAGCAGCGTCTCTTCAGAAGGAGTTGGAATCCAAGAAGAGAGTCGTACAGCAGAATTTCCAATTGGTAGAAATGAAGAAAGAAGATAAGATAGTCGATAAGATCCTAGATCAGCTCAAAGCAATCAATACGGACGATCTTTCTCCAAGAGAAGCCTGGAATATGATTAACGACCTTGCAAATGAGGCGAAAAAACATGAGTGAGAACGATAAAATTATTATTCGTGGTGCGAAAGAAAATAATCTAAAGAATGTATCTTTAGAGATTCCACGTAATAAATTAGTAGTTATGACAGGCCTTTCCGGTAGTGGTAAGACCTCTCTTGCATTTGATACGATTTATGCCGAAGGACAGAGAAGATATGTAGAGTCGCTATCAGCATATGCGCGGCAGTTCTTGGGAGGGGTAGAAAAACCAAATGTGGAATCCATTGAAGGACTCTCTCCAGCAATTTCTATTGACCAGAAGACAACTTCGAACAATCCACGTTCAACGGTCGGAACTGTAACTGAGATCTATGACTATCTCCGTCTTCTTTATGCGCGTACTGGCACTCCTTATTGTCCGACACATAATATTCCAATCACAGGGCAGACAATCCAAGAGATGACAGATGCTATTATGGCTATGCCAGATCGTTCTCGTCTTACAGTATTAGCACCGATTGTTAGTAACAAGAAAGGTACATTCAAAGATACTTTTTCGAAACTGATGAAAGATGGCTATATCCGTGTACGTGTCGATGGCGAGATGCGTATGTTAGAAGAAGATATCAATCTGGAAAAGAATAAACGTCATGATATTGAAGTCGTTGTAGACCGTATCATTAAGACAGAGGATTCTCGTAGTCGTATTCATGATTCTTTAGAGACTTCTTTAAAATTGACAGAAGGTAGAGTCATTGTATCCGATGGTGAGAAAGAGACATTATATTCTTCGAATTATTCCTGTCCATATTGTGGTTTCTCGGTTTCGAACTTAGAGCCCCGTCTATTCTCGTTCAATGCGCCATTAGGTGCTTGCCCGAACTGCAATGGACTTGGTTTTACGGAAGAAGTGGATGTGAACAATCTGATACCGGATAAAGAACTTTCTATTTTAGAAGGTGGGATTCGTTATTATAAGAATATTATTGGTTCCGATAATATTGAGTGGCAGACATTTACGATTCTTTGTGAGAAGTATCAGATTCCAATGGATGCCCCAATTTCTTCTTTAACAAAGGAACAGATGCAGATTGTACTCCATGGCTCTGATTGTCCGATTTCTTATGAATTGACATCTTCTTCAGGTACACACTATAAGCGCCTCGATTTTATTGAGGGGGTTAAAGATATGATCGAACGACGTTATCGTTCGACGAACTCATCGATGGTCAAAGATTGGCTCCATTCTTTTATGATTGAAACAGAATGTCCAGTCTGCAAAGGAAAGAGACTCAATGAACAAGCTCTTTCCGTTCGTGTTGGCGAACGGAATATTTCCGAATTTACAGCATTGTCCGTTTCCAAAGCGATGGAGTATATTGATCATTTAAAACTGGATGAAGAGAAGACAAAGATTGCGGAGATGGTACTGAAAGAAATTCGAAATCGCTTAGAGTTCTTAAAGAATGTTGGATTAGAATATCTGACTTTGGATCGCCTTGCGGGCACCTTATCAGGTGGTGAGTCACAGCGTATTCGTCTTGCGACACAGATAGGTTCGAAGTTGAGCGGTGTCCTATATGTTATGGATGAACCTTCGATTGGTCTGCATCAGCGTGATAACTCAAAGTTAATTGCAACGATGAAGTCAATGCGAGATCTTGGTAACTCTTTGATTGTTGTTGAACATGACGAAGAGACAATGATGGAAAGTGACTGGATTGTCGATGTCGGTCCAGGTGCAGGTGTCCATGGTGGTAGAATCATGGCGCAGGGAACACCTGAACAAGTTATGGCTTCGAAAGATTCCATTACCGGTGCGTACTTGTCTGGACGTAAGATCATTCCAATGCCAAAACAGAGAAGAAAAGGGAATGGCAGTTATGTAGAGATTAAAGGTGCGGAAGAACATAACTTAAAGAAGATCAACGTAAAGTTTCCACTTGGTAAACTTGTTGTTGTGACAGGGGTATCAGGATCGGGAAAGTCTACTTTAGTCAATGATGTGTTCATGAAAGCCATTCAGCAAAAGCTTGGCAAAGTACGAGTACATCCTGGTAAGTTCCGTTCTGTAGCTGGTCTTGAGAATATCGATAAGCTTGTTCAGATCGATCAGCAACCAATTGGACGTACACCACGTTCGAATCCAGCAACGTATACTGGTGTTTTTGATGATATTCGCGATGTGTTCGCAAAGACGCCAGAAGCACGTCTACGTGGATATGATAAAGGTCGTTTCTCCTTTAATACAAAAGGTGGTCGATGTGAAGCGTGCCAAGGAGATGGTGTTAAAGTCATTCGTATGAACTTCTTACCGGATGTCTATGTACCATGTGAAGTATGTCATGGAAAACGTTATAACGAAGAGACATTAGCTTGCACATATCGTGGAAAAAGTATTTATGATGTATTGGAGATGTCTGTAGAAGAAGCGCTTGATTTCTTCTCGGCACATCCTAAGATCCGTAATAAATTACAGACACTTTATGATGTAGGTCTTGGTTATATGAAGCTAGGACAGTCTTCTACGACTCTTTCAGGTGGAGAGGCACAGCGTGTCAAACTTGCGAGTGAATTACAAAAGCGCGCTACTGGTAAGACGGTCTATGTCTTAGATGAACCGACAACAGGTCTTCATACGGATGATGTGAAACGCTTGATCGAAGTCTTACAAAGAATCGTTGATAATGGTGATACGGTTGTTGTGATTGAACATAATCTAGATGTAATCAAGTGTGCGGACTGGATCATTGATTTAGGACCAGAAGGTGGCGATGGCGGTGGTACGATCGTTGCCCAGGGCACACCAGAACAGATTGCAAAAGTCAAAGAGTCTTGGACGGGACAATATCTTGCTAAGACAATGGAACGTACCCTTGCAAAGCAAAAAGAAATCGAAGAACAGGATGCGTAGTCTCCTGTTCTTTTTTGTAAATGTAGGATAAATTTCATGTTTCTTACAAAAGAAAACAATGACGTACATGCTATAATAACGCTGGTAAAAAAGAGGTAGTACGGATATGGCCGATAACAAATATAGAAAAAAAGTATCGATTCGTGAAATCGTCGATTTTTTTAATTTTGAGCAATTAACAGGAGATGATGCATCTTTAAATCGCTGGACAGTTGTACCAGATGTCAATCGTCCAGGATTTGAGCTTTGTGGCTTCTATAAAAAGACAGAACCACGTCGTATTGTCGTCATTGGTAATAAAGAATCTGAATTCATTGAGTCCATGAGTGAAGAAGATCAGAGAAAACGTTTCCCTATGATTACAGATGGACTTACACCATGTGCATTGATTACAAAAAATAATGTTCTGCCACCAATCTTAAAAGAAGTAGCAGAAAAAACGAACTTTCCAATCTTACGTACGGAATTAGAGACATACCGTGCTATGACAGACTTAATTACATTCTTGGATGGCAAACTCGCACCCGAAGATTGTATGAGTGGTGTATTGATGTCTATCCATGGAGTAGGTGTCATGATTACAGGTGAAAGCGGAATGGGTAAGTCTGAAACAGCATTGGAATTAATTCGTCTTGGTAATGTGCTTGTTTCGGATGACCGAGTGGATGTATTACGTGTACATAATAGTATTATTGGTCACGCTCCAGAAATGATTCGTGGTCTTCTCGAAATTCGTGGTATCGGTATCATTGATGTGGAGAAGATGTTCGGGGCGATGGCAATTGCGCCGGAAGCAGAACTGAAGCTTGTAATCAAACTTGTTCCTTTTGAATCAGGTGCGGAATACAATCGTATCGGGGATGAGACAATCCGTTATACAAGAATTCTGAATGAATTGATTCCTACATTGATCTTGCCTGTATCGGCAGGACGTAATACAGCTGCTCTTGTGGAATCTGCTGTTAGTAACTTCCGTTTACAACAGGCAGGATTCAATAGTTCGGATGAAGTCCGTCGTCGTTTCTTTGAATATTCTCAAAAAGAACTTGCAAAGCGAGACGGAGGTGAAGAAGAATGACTTTTTTCCCAGATCCTTCAACGATTGTGGCGGTAGGTGGTGTCTATATACGCTGGTTCGCAGTCACTGCATTGATCGGATGCATTCTGGGTTATCTATATGTCTCAGATAAAGTTAAAAAACATGGATATCGTCAGAGTGCATCTGACGATATCTTAATGATTACTTTAGTGGCTGGTATTCTTGGTGGCCGCTTGTTCTGGGTATTAGAGAACTGGCGTAAGTATCGCTTATATGTTTGGAGTGTCCTACAGCTAAATGATGGTGGCTTTGAGATTGTTGGAGCGTTATTTGCGATTATGTTCGCATTATTACTCTATTCGAAATATTATCGTATGTCCTTTCGACGTACGACAGATACGGTTATACTTGGAGTTTTTGTCGCTATTACATTTGGGCGTTTAGGTAAATGCTTAGAAGTTCCATCGCTTTGGATATCGGTTGCGATGGATGCGGGTTGTCTTGCTTTACTATGGTTGATGACAAGAACGTACCGAGAAGGTAGGCGCAGAGGAGATGTGACAGCATTGGCACTTATATTGACAGGTCTTACAAGAGCCATTGGTTGTGTTACAAAGATTGATCCGACAGCAGAAAATTGTATGATCTCGTGTGTTTTAGCTGTTGTGGCAGGACTTACGTTATATGGACTCTCGCGTAGTTTTCCATATGTAAAACCAGTTATTCTGTTCGACTTTGATGGTACGATCATGGATAGTGAGTATCTTGTTATTAACTGTTTTGCATATCTGTTTCAGAAACATCGTTCCATGCAGGACTTTACAAAAGAAGTACAGAGAGAAGTATTCCATACTTCTTTGGAAGAAGAAATTGCCAAATTATTTCCAAATGAAAATACAGAAGTTCTCGTTCGTGAATATAGGAACTTCCAAAGAGACATTCTTGGGAAGCATATGGTAGAAACTTTGCCACATGTTAAAGAGACAGTAAAAGAATTAAAAGATCGTGGTTATGTTCTTGGCATTGTGACTGGTCGTATTACCGATTCTTGTCGTATGTGGTTAAAGGACTTACAGATTGAACAATATTTTGATGTTGTTGCAGGTACAGAACAGTATCGTCATTCTAAACCAGCTCCGGATGGAATCATCCGTGCATGTGAATTGATGAATGTCGGTCATGATGCTTGCGTTTATGTAGGAGATACCGCAGCGGATGTCGAGTGTGGCAAGAATGCAGGTGTTTATACCATTGGTTTTGTGACCGATGAAGAACACCGGGAAGAAGTTGAAAATGCTGCTCCGAACCATACGATTGATTCTTTCGATAAAATCTTGGATATCCTTCAGGAACAACACGAATGGAGTGTCGATTGTACGTGATGGAAGATACGAGTGCATATCAGATCATTGCTTGGCGTAAACGTGAGATTCATGCCAATGGTTGGAATGAATGGGAACTGGAGGTTACAGATATATTGTCTTTGTTGCCAACAGAGGATATTCAGACATGTGTCGAAGCTATGAAGGCCAATATGTTAACAGGGGATGAAGTGATCCGAGGAAATATTGAAAATCTAGATCATACACTGAAGATCTGTTACTATTGTGATAATTTAGAGGAATCCAGAGGTCGAATTTATTCGAAATGAATCGAGCCCTTAAAGTTAAGCTGTGAAAGCAGATAACTGAAGGGGCTCTTTTTTTCTTTGTGGTCTATTTCCATTCTTATGTTGTAAAATGAAACAAAAGGGTATTGAAATATGGATAAGAACAAACGTGTAATTCTTGTAACAGGCATGAGTGGAGCTGGGAAGAGTGCAGCGACTAGAGCACTCGAAGACATGGGATATCATGTCATTGATAACTATCCGGTACAGCTTGTATCTTTACTTGTTGATATGATTGAGACAAGTATCGATCCTCGTTATTCCTACATTGCATTATCAACTTCCGCTACTGATTTTGCAGAGTTCGTAAGAGGTCTAAAAGGCCAGAATATTGAAGTACAGGTCCTGTTCTTAGATGCGAATGATTCTGTCTTATTACATCGCTATAAGAGCACTCGACGTACACATCCGTTATTATTAAGTAATACATGTAATACATTAGATGAAGCAATCAGTGTAGAAAGACAGATGTTCTCACATAATATGAGTCATTCGTATATTACAATCGATACATCTTTTCTCAGTGAAAAAGAATTAAAGAAGAAGATCGAACAGTTGTTTAATTTTAGTTCGGTACCTGCTTTTTCGATTTCTTTTGAGTCATTTGGCTATAAGTATGGGGTACCAATGGATGCGGATCTCATGATTGATGTACGATTCTTGCCGAATCCATTCTGGGATATTGAATTACGGCCTTATAATGGAAATGATGCCTGTGTCTATGATTATGTTATGAATAAAGAACAGACACAGGAGTTCTTGAAACGTTTAACAGAATTCTTAGACTATGCTTTTGAACAATATGCGAATGAGGGGAAGAATCATTTTACAGTTGCGATTGGTTGTACAGGGGGACAGCATCGTTCGGTCGCTATTACGAACTGGTTATTTGATCATTACAAGATGAAATATAACTGTTATAAACAGCACCGAGAAGCGAAAGTGTGGTCGCGCGATGAGCATTAATAAAAAAGTAGTTGTCATTGGGGGAGGACATGGACAGTCTTTAATTTGTCGTGGAATTAAGAATATTCCGAATTTAGATATTACGGCGATTGTTACAGTGGCGGATGATGGAGGTTCAACAGGCCGTCTGCGTCGAAAGTTCCATATTCCAGCCATGGGAGATATTCGTAATGTTATGTTGTCACTTGCCGAAAGTGAGAGCATGATGAAAGATATTATGGACTATCGGTTTGATGATAGTGAAAATACAGAAGAAGATGTTCTAGGGCATAATCTAGGAAATTTGATTTTGACAGCTCTGACCCAAGAAACAGGATCTTTTATGGAAGCAGTACAGAAGATTCAAAAAGTCTTGAATGTCAAAGGGAAAATCATTCCAGCAACGACCCAGGTCATCACTTTGATGGCAGAGATGGAAGATGGAGTGATTGTACGTGGAGAGGCGAATATACCAAATCGCTCTAATCATATCCGTAAAGTCTTTTATGATGAATATGTAGAGGCAGAGACAGAAGCTCTAGAAGCAATTGCAGAGGCAGATTTGATTATTTATGGAATCGGTTCGGTCTATACCAGTATTCTTCCTATTGTCATTATTCCAAAGATGCAACAAGCATTAAAGGAAAGTCGAGGGGAGAAAGTCTATTTTTGCAATGCAATGACACAACCAGGGGAAACGGATGGATATAGTTTAGAAGATCATGTAAAAGCGTTGCTGGATCATGGTGCACCCGTGGATAAAGTTGTTGCGGCGACGGAACAAATACCAGAAGAAATCTTAAAAAAGTATTATGCGGAAGGAAGTACGCCAGTCTATATTCGTGATGCGGCACATTCTTATAAAATTTTACGTGAGAAGATGTTATTATTTGAGAACGGTCTCATCCGTCATAATCCCAATGAGATCTGTCGAATTACAGAACAGTTAATAAAGGAGTTGTAGTGTGTCATTTTCTTCAGAAGTAAAACAGGAAGTCGCAAATAAGATCATGGAAGGGAACGATGCTCGTGCTGAGCTATCTGCTTTGATTCAGATGACATCTTCTCTTTCTTTTTCCTCGCGAGGCATGACTATTCTTGTGACCGTTGAAAATGCGGCGGTTGCTCGAACAATCTATCGTTTGGCAAAGGAAAGATATGGAGGAGAGATTTCTCTTTTCGTTAAAAGAAAGATGAATTTAAAAAAGAATCGTATCTATGGTCTGCGTATCTTATCTGGTGCGCCACAGATTTTGACTGATCTTGGTATTTATTCTTCCCGTGGTCTGTTAGAAAAACCATTACGTAGGATTGTAGATACCGATAGTAATGCAAGAGCGTATCTTGCAGGTGCGTTCATGGCAGCGGGTTCCGTGAATCCACCCGAAAAGACGAACTATCATTTAGAAATTACAGCCGCTTCGGAAGAACAGGCTCATTTCTTACAAGAACAGATGGAACGTTTTGGAATTCATGCTCGAACAATCGATCGGCGTGGAAAGACCGTTGTCTATGTAAAAGCAGCGGAAAAGATTGCGGATTTTTTACGTATTATTGAAGCAGGGCAAGCTTTGATGGAATTTGAAAATATTCGTATTTCACGAGATTTTACAAATAATATTACACGTCTCAATAATATTGATGTCGCCAATGAAGTAAAGGCACAGAATGCTGCGGCATCACAATTAGAAGATATTCATATCTTAAAGAATTCCGCTTCTTGGGCGACGGTCAACCGTAAGCTAAAAGATGTGATTGCATTACGAGAACAATATCCAGAATCTTCTTTAAATGAACTGGCAACTTATTATGAAGAAAGTACTGGAAAGTCGGTGTCAAAATCCGGTATGAAGCACCGTTTTGTAAAAATTCATGAACTTGCAGATCAAGTCCGTGCAGCAGAAGGAAGAACGACAGAACAGGAGGAATCAGAATGATACGTTTAGCGGATGCGGAAATGCTAGATGAAGTGAAAGCAGTTTGGAAAGAATGTTTTCCAAAACAGGATGTCCGTTATATGGACTTCTATTTTAAAAATATGTTCGTACCAGAGAACTGCTTTGTAGAAGTGCTAGAGAATAAAGTGGTAGCTACTTTGATTCGTAGTCCCCATGCATTGATGTTTAATGGCAGAGTTCTTAGGACAAGTATGATTATGGGGGTTGCTACGTTACCAAAATATAGAAATCGTGGCTATATGCACGCATTGATGAATGTTGCGATGGACGCATGTTCGCATACAGAACTTGTGACATTATTACAGACCGATATACCAGATCTTTATCGTCCTTATGGATTTGAATTTATCTATCATCGTACTCAATATCGTTTAGAACGTCAGGATGTAAAGAGAATCACAAACTTTGGTTGTGCATATGAACCAAGTCCAATTGATCTTATGAAAGTCTATAGTGCTTTTATAAAGCGTTTTAATGGTTTTTATACAAGAGATTTAGATTACTTTATTAAATATAAAAAACAGATTAAAGCAAGAGATGGAAAAGTGGTTGCTTTCTATAATGGTAAAGATCAAATTCGTGGATATGCGGTCATGATTCCAGAAGGACAAGAATTGCTTGTTGAAGAGATTGTCTATTTAGATTCCATGGCACTTATGAAATTATGTAATGCTGCATTACAGGAAAAACGGATTGTGAATCTTTATGTCAGTGATGCCGAAGATCTATCGGTTGCTTTCCCAAGAGCCCCAAAAAAGACATATCCATCTACGATGGTATGTTTAAATAATGCGGCATTATTTTCAAAACTATTTAACCAAAAAGTAGAGAATGTATCGGAAGCGTTCGCTTTGAGTAAACGTCCTCTTAATTTAAATGAATTTGATTAATGAAATGAAATAAAAGAACAGTAATCAATAGTTTCACAATTGACTCATGCGTTGATAAATTCTATAATTTAAACGCAACATAAGGAGGTCTTTAAAAGACAATATGACAGATGTAAGAGTTGCTATTAATGGTTTTGGCCGTATTGGCCGTCTTGCATTCAGACAGATGTTTGTATCTGAGGGTTATGAAGTAGTTGCTATCAACGACTTAACAACACCTTCTATGCTCGCATACCTTCTGAAGCATGACACAACACATGGCAAGTGGAATCACGAAATTTCCGCAGATGATGAGAAGGGTACTCTCACAGTTGACGGACACGAGATCACAATCTACAAGGAAGCTCAGGCTGCTAACCTGCCTTGGGGCGAACTGAATGTAGACGTAGTCCTCGAGTGCACAGGCTTCTACACATCTAAGGCAAAGGCACAGGCTCATATCGATGCTGGTGCTAAGAAGGTTGTTATTTCTGCTCCTGCAGGAAACGACCTGCCAACAATTGTTTACTCTGTAAACGAAAATACATTAACTGCTGATGACAAGATCATTTCCGCAGCTTCTTGTACAACAAACTGCTTAGCTCCAATGGCTAAGGCTCTGAATGACACATTCCCAATCCAGTCTGGTATCATGTGCACAGTTCACGCTTACACAGGTGACCAGATGATCCTCGATGGACCTCAGAGAAAGGGTAACCTCCGTCGTTCTAGAGCTGGTGCTCAGAACATCGTTCCGGCTTCTTCCGGTGCTGCTAAGGCTATCGGTCTTGTTCTTCCTGAATTGGATGGCAAGCTCATCGGTGCTGCACAGCGTGTACCTGTTCCTACAGGTTCCACAACACTGTTGTTCTCTGTTGTTAAGGGCAAGGACGTTACAGTTGAAAAGGTTAACGCTGCTATGAAGGCTGCTGAGTCTGATTCCTTTGCATATAACGAAGAGGAAATCGTTTCTTCCGATATCATCGATGAAACACATGGTTCCATCTTCGATGCAACTCAGACATTGGTAAACAAGATTGACGAAGACACATATGAAGTACAGACAGTTTCTTGGTATGATAACGAGAACTCCTATACATCTCAGATGGTTCGTACAATCAAGTACTTCGCTAACGTTAAATAATTAACTTAAGCTATGAGAAAGATCATATCTTCGGATATGATCTTTTTTGTATATATAAGAGATTGCATTTCCGTTAGAATTCGATTGCATGCACTGTTTATTGAAAACAGAGCCGGATATTTATACAATAAAGAGTGCGGAGGGAAATCTATGAATAAATTGCCTGAAAAGCTTTCTCTGCTCAGAAAGTACAATCAAATGTCACAAGCGGACATTGCAGCACGTCTCAATGTTCCATTACGTGACTATATGAGTTGGGAAAATGGAAATACAATCTGTTCCATCATGCAGCTCAAACAGCTGGCAGATTTGTTAGGTGTCACGGTGGACTCATTAGTAGACAACACAAAAATCATTGTCATTCCAGAGGAGGATCTAGCCCAAAGTGCGCAGATTCCATTCCAGAATGGACAGAATATCAATCAGACTCAATCTTTAGACTCAGCAGACGCATTAGAACAGACCGTAGATATGAATGCGACGGATGGGGATATGGGCGAGACAAAAGTCGTCGATTCTCAGAATCTCTATGACGAGGAAGAGCCCACAGAAGAAGAGGAAGTCGAAGAGGAGGACGAGGAGGAAAAAAAAGATACTCCAAAAGTCCGTAAGAAGAAAATACCGGATCCAAAACGCAAGAAGAAATCCATGCTTATGATCGGTAGTGCAGTTGCGGTCGTTGTAGCCATTGTTGTGATTTTGATAGCCTTAAAGGGTAGTTTCCGTGTTGCACTTGGTACGGAAAATCGTTTAGCACTTGGAGATAGTTTCTCTCTTTATGTCGATAAAAATAGTACGGTAAAAGTAAGAGGTTCTTTTGATACAGAAAGTAATTTCTCTAAAGCTGTGCAGGTCAGTGCATTTGGTACAAATGCAGCTGCGTTAACAGAAGATGGAAATGTCATTACAGCAAAGAAAGACAAAGATGCTTCTGCTTGGAAGAATATCAGTTATATTGCTGCAGGTGCGAATCATGTTGCAGGTGTCACAAGTGAAGGAAAAGCTGTTTGTTCTGGTAGTGAGGAAGCTTGCAAAGTAGATAGCTGGTCGAATTTAAAGTCCATCTATGCTGGTAATGAGATTACAATTGGTGTTACCAATGATGGGGAGACACGTGTATCTGGTAATAATGCGCAAGCAGCCAATAATCAGACTAATGTCAGTCATGTTTCTATGTCGGATAATATTATCGCATTAGTAAAGAATGATGGTACTGTCGTCACCTTCATTATTGGTTCAGCAAGCCCTTTAAATACATCCGGTTGGTCCAATATCGAACAAGTAGCGGCAGGCAATAACTTTGCGGCAGGTCTTAAGGCAGATGGTACTGTCGAATTCGCTGGCACGAATGCAGATCTTGCGGAAGCGGTCGCAGGTTGGAAGAATGTCCGTTATATTGCTGCACAGGGAGATACATTGATTGCCATTGATCGTTCTGGAGGCATGTATGGTGCAGGTCCAAATGATTATCATCAGTATGAAAGTAAGTCGGAAGAAAACGATGCGGATACGGATGACGAAAAAGAAAAGTCTACATTGAAGGAACCTTCCAATATTACAGTGAGTGAGACAACTGCTAATGTTGTGATTAAGTGGAACTCGGTTAAGAATGCTAGTTCTTATGTTGTTTCTGTATCTGGCCTCAATGCGTTACCAGAAACAAGTACGAACCAGGTATCCATTCCAACTTCCGAATTGACGAATGGACAGTCTTATACAATTACCGTTACAGCAAAGCCAAGTGATACAGATAAGTATGAAGAATCTTCTGCTTCTATCACATATACATTTACAGCTAAGACAGTTCAGTTAGGTACGCCATCTGGTATTACCGCTAAAACAACAAATAACGGATGGGAAATCAATTGGACACCAGTTGATCATGCGGATTATTACATGATTACTTTGGATGGTAATCCATTGCAGGATCAGATTACATCTGCATCCTATACATTTGATTCTTCCAATACGATTACGGTTGGTAATCATACGATTACGGTAAAAGCTTATAGTAACAACACAACATATACCGAGTCCGAAGCAGGTTCTGGTACAGTGCAGTATCAGCCAGCCACAAAGAAGATCTCTATCACTTATGTAAAGGGTGATTCTGAGTTCTCTGGTACTTCAGAAGCCAATGTTGCAATTGGTCTAGATTACTCTTTTGCCGATCTTGATCGTCTTGCTGGTGGATATGCGGGCCAGCAGGGTTATACATTATCTGACCCAACAGGTAAGACACATATCGATGATTCTACAACAAGTGTAGTAATTTACGTAAAATAAGAGGTATCCCATGGAAAAAGTTTGGTATTACATGAAACCGGATAAATCTAAGTATGGTCCTTATTCGGATGCAGAACTGGCAGCTTTAATCCGTCAGGAAATCCTACTGGAAGATGACTATATTTGGATGCCAGAAATGACAGGTTGGTTAAAGATTAAAAATTCAATCTATTCGATTTATTTACCAACAAAAGAAGAGGAAGAGGATTTAGAAAAGACAATTGAAACACCGATTGTTTCTTAGTCATCTAGTTGTGAAAAGAATAGGTTTTGTTCTATAATGGCAAAGGAAACCGATGAGCGGACGAAGTAGCAGGAATACCGGTAAAGAGAGGAATCGTTAGGTGTAAGATTCTCCGGAGCGCACTGTGAACTGCATCCGGGAGGGTCTTTAATCGAGAACGTTTTCCGCGTTAAGGAATAGAGTCAATAGAAAAGTGGAACCACGTGAAGCGTCTTTTTGTAAGACGCTTTTTTGTTTGAAAGGAGTCAGTATGATTAGATTATATAATTCAAAAACATTACAATTAGAAGAATTTAAACCAATCAAAGAAGGACAGGTAAGCATGTATGTATGTGGACCAACTGTCTATAACTATGCACATATTGGAAATGCAAGACCAATGATTGTATTCGATGTCCTGAAAAGAATGTTTGAAGCTGCCGGTCATAAAGTGACATACGTATCGAATTTTACAGATGTAGATGATAAGATCATCAACAAAGCAATTGCGGAGAATACGTCTGAAGAGGTCATTGCGCAGCGCTATATCGATGCATATCAGGATCTTCGTAAACAGTTAAATACAGAACTACCTGATCTTACACCGCGTGTAACGGAAACAATGCAGGATATTATCGATTTCATTAAAGAATTGGTCGATAATGGTAGTGCCTATGTAGGTGAAAATGGAGATGTTTATTTCTCTGTGGATGCCGATACGAAGTATGGTGAGATTTCTCATCAGAATCTGGATATGTTAGAAGCAGGTGCACGTATTGACGTGAATTCGAGTAAACGCAATCCCTATGATTTTGCATTATGGAAGTTAACAGATAAAGGAATTCAGTGGGATTCTCCATGGGGCAAGGGTAGACCTGGATGGCATACAGAATGTGTTGTTATGATCAACCATAACCTTGGAGAATTGATTGATATTCATGGTGGTGGAATGGACCTGAAATTCCCACATCATGAGAATGAAGTGGCACAGCAGGAATGTACACATCATAATGCATTAGCAAACTATTGGATTCATAATGCAATGGTCAATATTGATGGCCGAAAGATGTCTAAGTCTTTAGGAAATACATTATGGGCAAAAGATATTGCGGATAAGCTTGGTGTCAATTTAACAAGATGGCTGATTAGTTCGGTTCACTATCGCAAAGAATTGAACTTCTCAGAAGAAACAGTCGAAACAGCACGTAAAGAATTAGAAAAAGTGATGAATCCTCTCCGTCAGGCCGATATCAAAATGGCATTGGCAGGTGTTACAGGATTGGAAGAATATGATGAAAATGCATTCCAACTCTTCTTAGAACAGCTTGAAGATGATCTCAATACCCCAAATGCATATACGGTTATCTTTGAAACTGTTAAGAAGCTCAATCAGCAGATGCGAGTCAAAGAGATCGATTATGTTACACTAAATCGTTTACGTAATGCGATTGCAAAGATGTTAGATGTATTAGGTATTGTTGTAGAACGGATTGTCTTAAGCGAGGAAGAAAAAGATCTTTATATAGCTTGGAACAATGCTAAGAAAGAAAAAGACTGGGAAGCAGCGGATCGTTATCGTGCTGCTCTTACAGAGAAGGGACTTCTATGAGCGTAGAAGCATATTCTGGTAGAACCTTAGCCTTTCTTGGGGACGCGGTATGGTCTTTAGCAGTACGTCGCTATCTTTTGGCACAAGGACAAGGAAAAGGGAAACAGCTACAGAAATTATCTATTTCATATGTTTCTGCAAAGGCGCAGGCGCGTTTCTATGAACAGCTACATGAAAGACATTTTTTCACCGAATGGGAAGAAGAAATTTTCCGTCGTGGTAGAAATGCAAATGGTGGAGCGGTTCCTAAAAATACAGATGTACAAATCTATCGTATCTCAACTGGTTTTGAAGCTATTTTAGGTGCGCTAGATATCGAAGGAAAGCCAGAAAGAGTGGAACAGATTCTTCAGGCAGCAATAGAAATACAGGAGTAAGAACATGTCACAATTTTTCTACGGAAAGAATGTAGTACGTCAGATGATCACAGACCATGCCGGTGTACAGATGATTTGGCTCGCAGTCAATGATAAAGAAATGGAATCACTTGCGGAGAGATATCATATTCGTATCCATCGTACCGATAAAAAATATTTAACAAAAGTGACGGGCACGGATCGTCATCAAGGTGTTGCCGCAGAGATGCCGGATTATAAGACATATTCATTGGAAGAACTGATGGCTAGTGTGCCAGCTGGTAAGAAAGGACTCTTTATTTTGTTAGACCAGTTAGAAGATCCACATAATCTAGGGGCAATCCTTCGTACAGCAGATGCAGTAGGGGCAGATGGTGTTATCTTTAAAAAGACCCATGCGGTCGGCTTGACACCAACTGTCGCAAAGGTCAGTGCAGGAGCTATCGATACCGTAAAATGCTGTGCAGTCACAAATCTTAGTCGTGCATTAGAAAAATTGCAGGAGAATGGCTGGTGGGCTGTCGGTACGGATATGGATGGTCAGGACTATCGTTCCTTGAACTATGACTTCAATACAGTATTGATCATTGGAAATGAAGGCGATGGTATTTCTCGCTTGATCCGTCAGAAGTGCGATTATGTTGTCTCTTTACCAATGGTCGGTAAGATTGAATCATTGAATGCTTCGGTATCTGCAGGGATTTTGATGTATTCGATCTTTGCGGCTCGTAATCCACTCTAATCCACAAAAAAACATGGAAAACAACAGGATATCCACGTAGGATTCCTGTTGTTTTGATATTTTTTTGATAAGTAATTTGTCAAATTAAGTGCAACATCTAATGTGAGTTTATAATTTCGTTT
>CAUWDF010000013.1:0-26539 GCA_963557245.1 uncultured Bulleidia sp. | reverse complement strand
GTCTGCTTTTCTCTTTTGATAATTTACGAGATTTTGTTCATCGGTTAATTTCATAAAAAAATGAACCATCTTAGTAGAACTTTATCTTTGTCCAACTTTCGGGGTTCATTTCAAGAATCATAACCTACAATAGTGTTTTTAAATAACTTTTTGTACTAGAAGATATCTTACGACTTTCGATACATTTTCGAATTAAAAGATGTTTTGTCTCTGAATCAATGATATCTTCTTTAATAAAAGGAATCGACTCCTCTGCATGACAAGAGATTGCTTCAGCAAAATACCAAGCACGCATCTTATTTACATATACAAAAGGAGATTGCATCTTTGCTATCTTTTCCATGAATGAAATACAAAAATCTTTTTTTAAAAAAACAAGCATTGCTATTTCAATTCCAAATCGAACTGTAAACTCCTCATTCGAATCCATCCATTTCTCACAATATCTATAGAGTTTTTCTGGTTTTTTATATAATGCTTTAGGTCTGCAAGAATCACACACTGCCCAATTATCAATAAATGGAAGGAATCGTTCTATGTGTGCTAAACAACAATCAAAGTCTTTCAATTGACAAATAATAAATGAATGAATTTGATTTTCTTCAAAATATAGATGAGGTAACGCCTGTAAAAATGTCAAACAATCTTCACTTTTATAGATTTCTTTTGCTACTTTATGAAGAAAAGATGTTCTCACTCCGATTATAGAATCTTTACTAATGGTAGGTATCAAGGAAGACATAAATTCTTTATAAGAATCTTCTTGCAATGCGAATAGAGACGCTTGTATATCCATCTTATTCTATAGAGAGACGACTCGCATCAAAACAACCAGATTTCAACATATCAATTTCAATTCCATATGGAGCGAATCCATTAATAAATGGTGTTTCAAGAATCTTAGGTACATTCTCTACACGTGTATTGGTTGCTACTGCTCTAAGAGTATCAAATCCGATAGTTCCAAGGCCAATATTTTCATGACGGTCTTTACGCGCGCCTCGAATATTTTTTGAATCATTCAGATGAATGACATGAAGTTTATCTAAACCAATAATCCGATCAAATTCATCTAATATTGCATCGAAGTCGGTCAAATCGTACCCAGCGTCTGAAATATGACAAGTATCCATACAGATACCATATCTGTCACTCTGCTCTAATTTCGAAAGAATCGTTGCAAGATCTTCAAAACGAAAACCAACTTCGGTTCCTTTTCCTGCCATTGTCTCTAAACAAATCGTAATTGTATCGGGAACATGAACTTTATTTAATTGAGAAATAACTGTCTGAATACCCGTTTCAAGATTTGTTGTTGTATAGGAGCCTGGATGTAACACAATGTATTTTGCTCCCATGGCAGCAGTTCTTTCAATTTCCTGATGCAGAAACGAAACCGCTAACTCAGCAACTTCTGGTTTTACAGAATTTGCAGTGTTAATGATATATGGAGCATGTACAATCACACGATCAAATGGAATATGATTTTCTTCCATTAATTTTCTACCTTCTGCAATCTTCATTTTTTCAACTGCAATACGACGTGAATTTTGCGGCGCACCTGTATAGAGCATCAAAGCATTTGCTTTATATAACAACATTTCTTGCACAGCCCCTTCAAAATAGAGAGGAGCTTTCATTTGAACATGAGAACCAATAATCATTCTTGACCCTCTCTTGCCTGTCTAGCTCTTTCACGATACATTGCCTTCTTTTCTTCACGAATCTTAGAACGGATCATATCTCTTTTTTTGCGTCTATAGATACGTTCAATAGCCTGCTTTCTCTTCTTTTTATAACCAGGTTTTACTTTTGTGTTTTTCTTATTGTTATAGACCATTGTAATCTTACGATCTAATTCATCATCTTCTTCACGACGATACTTCTGTCCATATGAACGAAGATCCTGCCAACCATCTTTACGATATCTTTGATGTTCAAAACGAATACCGCGATTCTTTAAAGAACGGATAGCAGCATCATCACTTTCGTGATAAAGAGCATAACAAGTACCAGTAGAACCAGCTCTACCTGTACGACCAGCACGATGTACATAATATTCTAAATCATCTGGGAAACCACATGAAATTACATGTGTAACTTCACCAATATCAATACCTCTTGCAGCAATATCTGTTGCAACAACATAAGTATGTTCTGCCTCTGCAATCGACTTCATAGATTGACGACGCTGTCTAGATGTTAAATCACCATGAATTTCTGTAACTGATACATCATCCTTACGTAACTTATCGGCAATTTCAGAAGCTTCTTTACGCGTATTTGCAAAAATTAGACATACAAATGGATTAAAACCAGGCAAAATAGATTCAATGACTTCTGCATAATCATGATGATAACAAGGTACCAATACATGGCGAATATTCGGATTAAAGCGTACTTTATCTCCAATCTGATATGTAATTGGATGATGCATGTACTTCTTTATAAATGGTTTTAACTGATCTGGCATTGTAGCAGAAAAGGCCATCATCTGAAGATTTTCTCCTAATCTACCAGCAAAAGCATCAATTTCATCTAAGAATCCAAATTCCAATGTCATATCAGCTTCATCGACAACTAAAAGATTACATCCATCAATGCGAAGAACACCGGCATTTAAGAATAAGTCACGAATTCTACCTGGTGTACCAATAACAACATGAGGCTGCTGTTTTGTTAACTGCTCAATATCCCTATCTCGATCCTGTCCACCAATATATAAACTAACACGAAGATCTTTGACTACATTTGTCATGACCTTTGCCATATCATAAATCTGAGAAGCAAGTTCTCTTGTTGGTGCCGTAATAACTGCCTGAACATGATCGATAGAGGAATCTACTTTTTCTATAATTGGAATCAGATAGGCATGTGTCTTACCAGAACCTGTTGCGGAAAGACCAATCACATCTTTTCCCTTTAAAGCTGTAGGAATAATTGTCTCCTGAACAGGAGTCGGATTTTTAAAGTGATTCTCTGCAATAAATTGCATTGTCTGTGGTTTTAAATTAAAGTCTTCAAATTTTTTCATATTTTTCACCTTATAATATTTATATTAACGGAATTTATTTCCGGAAGAAAGGACCAGAAATGGAAATCATAAGCGTAATTCCAAGAGGATATTGTCAAGGTGTCGTACGTGCCATTCAGATTGCACGTAAAACAGCAGAAGCAAATCCTGATCAACCAGTCACTATGTTAGGCATGATCGTACATAATAAATATGTGGTAGAAGCTTGCGAAAAAGCAGGTATTCGCTTTGTCGAAAATCCCACAAAAACTAGATTAGATCTATTAGATCAAATCGATAAAGGCATCGTTATTTTCACTGCCCATGGTATTTCCGATGCAGTCCGTGAAAAAGCTCAACAAAAAGGTCTTACTTTAGTAGACGCCTCCTGCCCGGATGTAATTAAAACACATTTATTAGTAAAAGAACACTGTAGAAATAATGGAGATGTTCTTTACATAGGAAAAAAAGGGCACCCTGAAGCGGAAGGCACAACCAATTTATCCAATAAGGTACATCTTATCACATCTGTAGAAGATGTCCATAAATACCCTAACCTTCATAATGTCTTGATTACAACGCAGACTACTCTCTCTGTACTAGACACAAAGCATATTATCAAGGCGTGTTTTGAACTCTATCCAAATGCAGAAATCGCTAGTGAAATATGTAATGCTACTCGTATCCGTCAAGAAGCTGTCCTAGGTTTAAAGGATACAGATGTGTTAATCGTTGTTGGTGATCCACGTTCCAATAATTCCAATCAATTAAAACAGATTGGTCAAAAAGCTGGTATTGCGGATTGCTACCTCATTGAAAGTGCCTCTCAATTAAAAGAAGAAATGGTAAAAGAAAAGAATCGCATTGCCGTAACAAGCGGTTCTTCTACTCCCAACGAATTAACAGATCAAGTCATCGCTACGCTGAAGAATTATGCTAAAACAGGCATTTGGAACCAGCCAAGTGAGATTTCAGCTACTCTTCTTTAAGATCATCTAGTTCCGCCTCTGTTAAACGCCTGTATTCTCCAGGTTTTAAATTTGAATCTAATATAAGATTTTTCATTCTCAATCGTTTTAGGTAAGTTACTCTATCTCCTAACGATTCAAATAGAAACTTAATCTCATGATATTTCCCTTCTTTGATAATCAAATGACAAGAAGTATCTGAGATTTTTTTGTATTTTGCTGGTTGATATTGTACACCGTTATAACAGATACCTTTTTCTATCTTCATGATATCCTCATCCGTTAATGGTAATTTATGCTCCACATAATATTCTTTTTCTACATGATGTTTTGGCGAAAGAAGATTGTGAGCTAAAGGGCCATCATTTGTAATTAGTAATAAGCCTTCTGTATCTTTATCTAAGCGTCCACAAGGGAACAAGCCCTTCGCATTTTCTGAAATAAGATCTAAAACAATGGGAACATTTCCTTCAGTAGCACTAATATACCCGGCTGGCTTATTCAACATAAAATATAGATGTTCCTCATATACAATCGGTTCATCATCTAAAGTAACGATATCCTCTTTCTCATCAATTTGCATTGCACTTTTTTGAGCAATAATACCATTCACTTTTATTCTTTTATCTTTTACTATTTTTTTAACTTGAGATCGTGTCCCAGCATGAGCATTCGATAACATTCGATCAAGACGCATGAAATAACTCCTTCCATAATTCTCTAAAATTTTTATGATAAATCATTTTGAAAATATATAATCGTACACCCGCAAATACATATACTCCAAAACTTAATAAGATACAAATACATATTGTAATAAATAGATAAGGTCCCTTCTCTAAAATTAAAAATGGCAAGAAAAGCTTTGCTGCGGCGTAGATTCCATTCGCACAAATAACCGCAAGAAATGTCCTAAGAATAATCTGCACAATACGCATACAATCCAATTCATAACGATTGCTCATATGATTAATACAAAGGAATAACAGAATTGCTTGTTGCAAGAACAGTCCAATTAAAACAGAAAAAAGTCCAATTTTTGGAGCTAAAAGAACTGTCGCAACAACGGAACCAATACAAGCTATCGCAAGATAAATAATCAAATCGTGTTTATAACCGCAAAATGACATGATATTTATACTAACAATAGAACAAGATACAAAAATCATAAGTAGACCACTGAGAGATAAGAAAGTAGTCACTATCTCATTAAATTCCAAAAGAATAGCAAGTGGCTTTGCTAAGAAAAAGAGAAAACCACCAAAAAAAGCAGCAAAGAATAAAACCGATAATATAATATCTTCTAATGAACATGCTAGTTTACGATTCTTATCGTAAATATCAAATTTAATGAAACGTTTTGCTGGACGGATACAACCGACAAATGCCATTGGTATCAAAAGAAAAACGAGAATATAAACACAAGAAATACCACTACCTTCCATAATTAAAGCGTCTGCTGAAAGAGTATGATTCAAAGGAACAAATAAGAAAAGAGCCAACAAAAATGGAAGAGCTGTTAAAAAAGATATTGTCATGGTAGAAGAAGCAATCGAGAATAATTCTTTTACTAAAGAAGTACGATAGGTAGCTCTCTGTTTTTGCGCCAATGCCATAGAATGAATATTCCTACTATGTAATTGATCATAACGATATAGATAGAAAAAAGAACAAGCCCCGCCAAGAAGAATTCCTACAGCTGCTATTGGTGAAGGAAGAAATGTAATCGCAAGGAACTTCGTACAGATCATATAAGCAAGTATATTAAAAAAAATAGGAACCAAACTACTAATCCATAAAGAACAAGCAAAAGCTTTTCTTCTTTGACATAAGTAAAAACTACGAATTGCAGTTGCCATAGCATGCATCCAAATAGCAAGAGAAAGTACTAAAACCGTACGATAAAAAGCAGATCCATTTCCACCTATGCTACATAGATTGGACAGTGGATATCCACCAATAATCATTATAATTGCTCCGACTAAACCAAGAATCCCCATCCAGACCACAATTAATCTTCGAATGATCAACACAGTACGATTATCATTTTCTAAACTATAACGCAATAATAGATAAGAACCAGCTAAAGGCAAACCAAAACAAAGAACAACTAAAAGAAGTGAATAAAAGAAAAAAGCAGAACTAAAAGAATAGAATTCCTGTCTTGTTGTCATAAAATAAATACTTAAAATATTAATTCCGATAGCAAGAAGTGAAAATACTATTTCCTTTGCATGATTTAAGATGTGACGGAATAAATCCTGTGATAAAGAATAATCAAATTTTTTCATTCTGCTGTTCCTTGATATGACATTGGAAGTAATAAATATTCAGTAACTTTCTTATTCGAAGAACTACGCCACTGTACTAACAACTTTAAATCGACCGTACTTTGGGAAGACTCTCCACTAATTACAATTCCTTTTGCATAACCTTCTTTTGTATTGACTTGCCCTGGAATCAAACTAACTGGATTTTCAAAAATACCGCTACTAGGCATCATTTTATCTGCTTCTTCAAAAGGGATATCATCTTCTACACCCATAATAATAATGTTGTTCATAGCTATTTTTGGATTATCAAAAAAAACATAATATCGATATGTTCCATCCTCTAACTCTGTCATTTCCCAGTTGACATCATAATATTCACTTGTTTCTTGCACACGAACATTATTTAGTATTTCTGTATAATATGTTTCATATTCATCCATTTTAGCTGCCACTTCATCTGTCTCATCCTTCTTAGCAGCGCAACCTGTAAGTACACATCCAAATGTGATAAGTAATATAATAAGTTTTTTCATCTTAAACCTCATAAACATTATACCATACTCCCTTTCCAACCAAATGATGTCCTAGATGGATTGAACAAACCTTAATGAATGTATAAGAAAATCCTCACTGCTTTTGCTGTGAGGATTCTTTCCATACATTAGAAAGTAAATAAGAAATAATTTTTTTTACCTTTCTTTATAATTGTAAATTCATTATTAATGGCATCACTCTGACAAAGCGCCCTATCAATTTCCGTTGTCTTCTCTCCATTTACAGAAATCGAACCTTGCTGAATCAGACGTCGTGCATCACCCTTTGATTTACAAATTCCAGCTGCTACTAAAGCGTCAATTAACGATGTGCCATCTTCAATTGGAGTCTTAACAGCATCCGCCAATCCTTCTTTCATTTCTTCTGGAGATAAAGTCATAATATCACCCTTAAAGAATGTTTCTGTAATCTTTTGAGCTTTTGCAAGACCATCTTTACCATGAACCATTTCAGTCAATTCTTCTGCCAATGCCTTCTGTGCTTCTCTCTTTTCTGGAGCTTCATTCAAAGAGGCCTCTAAACTCATGATTTCTTCTGGTGTTCTTAAAGAAAGTCTCTTTAAGTAGTCAATAATATCACTATCTGGTGTATTGAGCCAGAACTGATAGAATTCATAAGCATTTGTACGTGCAGGATCTAACCAAATATTTTTACCTTCAGACTTACCAAATTTAGAACCATCACTCTTTGTAATCAATGGAGAAGTAATTCCCCAAACCTTAGCATCATCCCCAATGATTTTGCGAATCAGTTCCATACCGGAAGTTAAGTTACCCCACTGATCTGATCCACCAATCTGGACACGGCAGCCATACATCTGATATAGCTTCAAGAAATCCATTGCCTGTAAAATTGTATAAGAGAATTCCGTATAAGAAAGACCAGAATCTAATCTCTTCTTAATTGTGTCCTTCTGAAGCATGTAAGCAATATTGAAGAGCTTTCCATAATCTCTTAAATAGTCAAGAAGAGACATCTGACCAAGCCAGTTATTATTGTTTTCCATGATAGCAGCGTTCACTCCATCAAAATGAAGGAACTTAGCTAGCTGATCTTTAATGCATTCCGCATTATGTAATACTTCTTCATGTGTTAAAAGCTTACGTTCTGTTGTTGGTCTTGGATCACCAATCATACCAGTAAAGCCACCACATAAAGCAATTGGTCTATGCCCTGCATTCTGGTATCTTCTTAAAAGAAGGATCTGCTGTAAATGTCCAACATGTAAAGAGTCTGCAGTTGGATCAAAACCACAGTATACTGTAACTGGAGATTTTAAAGCTTCTACCAAACCATCATAATCTGTGACATCTTTGACTAATCCACGCCATTTCAATTCTTCAATAAAATTCATATTTTCCTCCATGGACGCTACAAAATATAAAAAAAGCGTCCTATAATCTAAGGACGCTTTTGCGCGGTACCACCTTAGTTTATGCATTTCTGCATACACTCATCGTTCCATTAACGCAGGTTCACGTTCTGCCTTTTGAGACAGAAAGCTCCCAAGTGTATTCGTTAACTGTTTGATATCCTCTTCCACCAACCGAGAACTCTCTAAAAACAAATCAGAGAACTACTTATCTTGTTCATCGCATTTTCATTTTAATCTTTTTAAAACCTTTGTCAATCTTTAGTAGACTGTCTAGGCGTAAATAAATAACTCAACTCAATTGAATCATCATTCTCATTTTCCGGATTCTGTAACATCTTAGTCATAACTCTCATGGAGACTGCGCCAAGATCATAACTCGGAATTGAAAAAGAAGAAATCTGAGGACGAATCATTGAATTATACTTTGTATCGATTACACAAGCAACTTCTAATTCATCCGGAATCGAAATATTATTCTCTCTTGCTGCATTGATAACAGCCATTGCTTGAGAATCGCGATTGCCAATAATTAAATCATATTTATGATTCTTAAGATGCTTGCATAAGAATGAATAAGAGGTACGATCTTCTGGTGGAATCTGCATAAATCCATCAAAGTCTTTACCATGTGCTTTAAATGCACGTTCTGCACCTGCAATCATTCTAGAGCAAGCAAGTGGATTCTTTCTATCTTCAATGATACCAATTCTTTCCTTTCCTTCCTCTAAGTATTTAGAAGCAAGTTCAAAAATAGCTTTTTCAATATCAACATAGACAGAACACACTTTTTCACCACGTACATTATTACCTATAACAACAATAGGAATATTATATTTTCCAAGTTCTGACATTTCTTCCATTTTTAGTTTGTCATTATAGATTACGACCCCATCCACATGGGACTTAATAATATCCTCAATTACTCCTCTAACATCTGTAATACCTGCTGTAATTGTATGCAGCATAATATTGTAATTGTAAATCTTAGCAACATCAATCAGACCATTAATAATCTGTCCTGTGTATGTAAAAGATGCTTCCGGAACAACTAAACCAATTGTAGTAGATTTTTGTAATGCAAGTCCTTGCGCAATCGCATTCGGTTTATAACCAAGTTTTTCAACTGCCGCTTGTACACGATCTCTTGTTGGTCCTTTAACTACACTAGAACCATTAATTACTCTTGATACAGTAGCGAGTGAAACACCAGCTTCCTTCGCAACATCATAAATTGTTACTCTTTTCATATAACACCTTTCTATTACTTTTTTGGTTTATTTTTAGAATCCAAAATATCCTTTACGGCATTTGATCCCTTATCTGCTAAATCTGTTACTGTATTTTTTACTTTTCCTATTGTTTCCTGAACCTCAGAACGATTATAAAAATCATTCACACTAGCAACAACGCTTTTTGTTCCTTCTGAAACAATTTTTTCTGCTTTCTGATAAACATCCGAAGCTTTCTCCTGTAAAGAATCGCCAACATTGCTCAAAACTTCTTTACCTCGATTTGTATTTTCAATGAATTTAGGATCATTGCATAATGTTTCAATCTTTGTTTTTGCATTTGTAACAGCTTTAACCGCATTTTCTTTTATAAAATGAATTGTATTTTGTAAATCAGCATTCGATGCAACTTCCGTTGCTTTCTGTTTAATATCTTTGATCGATTCGGACATCTTTTCAACAGTTGCCTCTTTCAACTCAGCAAACTTTTCCGATTTACTAACAGATTCTTCTACCTTTTCATTCTCAATAGATAGCTCTTGTATCTTTTTCTTTAAATCTTCTACTGTTTTTTCAATTGATTCAATTGGCTCTTTTTCATTGTCAAAAGAACCATTATTATTTAGATCACTCATTTGAATTCTCCTGTTCTTTATTCGACATAGAAACCGTTGTATCATTTACTTTATCGTCCACGATTGTCTGTAATTTTTCTAAATTCTCATTTGCAAAATCAGCAGCCTTACTAAATACTTCTGAAGTTTTATCATGAACTTTATCTAAAGAATGACTATACTTAACCGCTGTATCTAAAGGAGCCTGCACTTTTTGCAAACTTAAATCTACTTTTTTGATTGTTGGATCTAGCTCTTTAATTGTCGTTGTGAACTGATCCACTAAAACGCCAAGCTTCTTTAAAAGAATACACAGAAAAACCAAAACAACTGCGCCTAAAATAGGAAGTAGCTGCTGACAGACGACTTGAAGGTCCTTTAATAATGCATCCATATGATCACTCCTACCTCTTCTGATTTATGATTCTTATTATATTCCACCGTGAAAATATTTTCAATCAGAAATGATAGCGCTATCATAAAAAATGACTCTGAATAATCAGAATCATTTTGTTTGTTTTTTAACTAATTCAGCTAACCCGTAAATATCTTTTGAAGACATAAATAAGAAACATGCTGGCTTTTCTTTTACAAGGAGCGCTGCTCCTGCTTCATCTTCCGTTACTACATAAGAACCAGGCACTTTATCCTGTAAATACGTAATATCAATATTTGTACCATCCTGTTTATCATCGATAGAAGTAAAATCACATAGATAAACAGCATCCGCTTTTTTTAACTGCGCAGCAAAATCATCTGCAAAGAATTTTACTCTAGAAGCACGGTGAGGTTTGAATACTGCAACAAGTCTGTGATTTGGAAAACGCTTTCGTGCAGTATCGATTGTAACACCTACCTCAGTAGGATGATGCGCATAATCATCAATATAAATATTCTCGCCACAGTCTTCCACAACAAAACGACGCTTAACACCATGGAATGCAGAAAGTCCTACTTCTATCTTATCGGATGGAATTCCTTCTAAAATTCCAATACCAATAACTGCTAATGAATTTAATAGAAGATGATGGCCTACCAATGGTAAGGAGAAATGGGCATATTCTTTGCCTTTGAACAGAACATCAAAATCCATTCCATCACAACGTTCCTCAATATTAACAGCCTGAATATCATCATTTGGTTCTGTACCATACCAATAATGTTCTTTACCGTTAAAGTCAAGCATTCTAGCCTCTTTATCATCGCCACAGATTACAACTGCTTTTGCAACATTCGGAATAAATTCTTCATATGCATGACGATAATCTGCATCATCTTTAAAATAATCTACATGATCAATGTCAACATTTGTAATAATGGCATATTCTGGATAATAAGCTAAGAAATGTCTACGGAACTCATCCGATTCCAGACAGAAATATTTCGTATCTCTTTCTAAATGGCCTGTTCCATCTCCAATTAACCAACCTGTTTTATCAAACTGTGCCATGACCCTAGATAACATACCAGTTGTTGTAGTTTTCCCATGGGAGCCAGCGATTGAAATCAACTTATAATTCTTTAAGAAAGTTCCTAAAAATTCATGATAACGGGCACATACACATGTTTTGTTATTGCGTGCTGCAATAACTTCTGGGAAATCTTCCAAAAAAGCATTGCCGATAATTATATGCATATTATCTTTAATATTTTCTGGATTGAATTCATAAATAGGAATATTTCTCTCTCTAAGTCCTTCTTCTGTGAAAAAGTGCTTCGAAAGGTCAGAGCCACTTACTGTATATCCAAGATCATGGAGCATACAAGCAAGTGAAGACATCCCTGTTCCCTTAATACCAATGAAATAGTAAATAGGTGTATTTTCCATTTTACTTATTATCTCTTCTCTTTAATACAATTTGCTGTTCAATTGGCTCGCTTGCTTCTTCTTCATCCATATTTAAGTCTGGAAAAAATGGATCTGCAACGGTATTTTCTTCTTTAGCTTTTGTAAATTCTTCATCACGAACTTTCAGAATATCATCTAAAGAAAATTCCGGAATATCATCTTCTGCCGAAACATTGCTTGCATTACCAACAACCGTTTCCATTGCTCCACTTGCTTCTACAGTATCACGAATCATGCTTGGACTATCTTCCTGATCTGTACCATAAATTGGAGAAATAATTGGTGCAATCTGTCCGTTATTTTTACTCTTTTCCACTTCAGAAATCTTCGTTGTTGTCGTCTTTAACGCATGAAGATCTTTCTCATCTACACCAAAAATCGGACTAATAACAGGCTTAAATTCATAAGTCTGTGGAGCTGGCTCACTTACTTTCTTTTCAACTACTGGTGCTGTCTTTTTAACTGTCGCTGACTTTTTAACTTGCGGTTTAGAAGGTTTTGTTTCTGGCATATCATCCACAGTAATTCCTAGCTTCTTTGGCTTTTCCTGTGTCTGCTGTGGCATGACAGTATTTGTTGCAGATCTAGATTCTTCTGCAAACAGAGAGTCATATGTTGGAGCCTTGACAGGTTCCTGAGTCTGTGTAGGAACAGGCTGTGTAACATCTATTCTCTGCATATTTGATTTTGGCTCTTCGATAGTTTCCTGAGCCATTTGAGTTGCAACTGGTGTCACAACCTGTTCTACTGGTTGCTGCTTGACAGGTCTAACTGTCTCTCTTTTTACCGGCTTAACAGGCTCCTCTTCCATTTCATCCTCGTCGTCAAGAATATCGTCATCATCCTCTTCGAATAAAAGGTTTTGTAATTTTTTTAACATATGTTCTCCTTCCTGAGCACTTGCATTTACACAATATACTATATTTTATCATAACACAGATATTTCATCTATGTGTCAGTCGATCATACTCTCTTCATCTGTATCAATCTGTGTCTGACCATCGCTTGTATAATCATCATCTGATGGGATTGTATCATTATCATCGAACAGTTCTTCAATACGTCCATTTTCTGGAGCAATCGAATCGAATAACTTAATTTTCTCTCCCTCGTACACTTCCGTTTTTTGATTATAATAATCAGCAATTACAGCGTCTTCCTTTACTGCAACAGATCGTGCAATATCTAACATAACTCCACTAATTTTTGCAGAAGTTAACAAATCCGTGATTGCATAAAAATCAACCGTATCGGATACAAAGACTGTCATATAATAGTCTTCAATCTGATATATATTTACGATAAAAGCATGCTCATGATTCTTTATATCTACATAATTGTCTTTTGTTTTAGCAACAATTTTATCTTTTTTAAATGGTAATGATTCTTCTATATCGAACGTATAATATTTCGTACTGATCAATCCTGTAATATTCAAATTCATGACAAACGGATTGCCATCATATAACAAAACATTGCTTGTTTCGTTACTACTGATTCTTCCAATCGAAGGCTCGATATAATACGAATAATAAGGTTTATTATTACTAGGCAAACTAATTTTCTCTTTCTGCACTTTGGCAATATTCTGCTCTAATGTTTTTTGTAAATCAATGGTCGGATGTAACGTACATCCTGTTAACAGGACCATTGCGCTGCACAGTAAGAATAACTTTTTCATTTACCTTCCTCAGAGTTCATTCTATCATATGGAACTGCCACCAAACGATAAATTGGTAACCCCTGTTCCATAAACTTAGACTCATATTCCGTAATTGCATCTTCTAGATGTTCATTGCGACGATAGTCAACAGAAAAATCAATCATATAGAAACTATTCTGCTGAAAATATAGTACAGAATCTTCAAATAAATCTTTGTTATCTGTTTTCATGCAGATTTTACCATTTTTCGATAAGATTGTTTTATATATATTCAAAAATTTTTCAGAGCTTAATCGACGCTTATGATAATGTTTCTTTGGCCAAGGATCCGAAAAATTAAGATGAATAAAATCAACCTCACCTTCTGCAAACCACGAAGGAATGTTCTCTGCATCACCAGCAATCATACGATTATTCGTAATATCTCCTTCTGATTCAATTTGTTTACGGGACGCAACTGCTGCTGCACTATGATCTTTTTCCATCCCAATCCATCCTTCATTTGGATACATTTCAGACATATGGATCAAATAGTCCCCTTTTCCCATACCAATCTCTAAATGTAAAATATCTTTACCTAGAAGTTCTTTCCATTTTCCTTTCATATCTGTAGGATTGGTAAAAATATAATCTCCATGAGATCCCAACCATGGATCAGCCCATTTTTTCTTACGCATTCTCATATTAAATAACCTCAACAGTTATATATAGTATCATGTTTCATCCATTGAAAAAAGTCGTATCCTTCGATACGACTTAGCTATTATTCATTTACTTCAGAATCTTCTTTTTTACGGAAAACCCTTTTTTCAACATTTGCAGATTCTTTATGTTCACGGAAACCTTTATAATCTCCTCTTGCACCATGCTGAGGCTTTAATGGTTTTTTAGGTTCAACATATCCTTCAGGCTTTGGTAGACATTCCTTAGCAGAAACCTTAACCTTACCCTGATCATCAATGCTGATGACCTTAACATGAACTGTATCACCGATATGAAGTTCATTCTTGATATCATCGACTCTCTCCCATTTTAACTGAGAAACATGGAGGAGTGCATCTGTGCCAGCGAACAAAGCGACAAAAGCAAAGCTATCGCGTACTTCTGTAACAACAGCATCATATTCTTCGCCAACCTTTGCTTCACGAATTAAATCATTAATCATACCTCTAGCCTTATCAATCATAGCCTGATCAGTATGATAGAGTACACATGTTCCATCATCTGTAATATCAATCTTAATATCGTTACATGCAGCAATAATCTTATCAATTGTCTCGCCGCCCTTACCAATTACAATACGAATCTTTTCTGTTGGAATTGTCATTCTTTCAAATTTAGGTGCGTATTCAGATAAGTGATCTCTTGGCGCATCAATAGCTGTTTCCATGTTATCCAGAATCTGCATTCTACCCTTATGAGCCTGTGCAAGTGCTTCGCGCAGAATATCCATAGAAATACCCGTCACTTTAATATCCATCTGTAAAGCACAGATACCATCTCTAGTACCAGCTACCTTAAAGTCCATATCTCCATAATGGTCTTCCATCCCCTGAATATCCGTCAGAATTGAATATGTATTACCAACTGTAATCAGCCCCATTGCAACACCAGCTACCATCTTTTTAATCGGTACACCTGCAGCCATCAGAGACATTGTGCCCGCACAAATAGAAGCCTGAGAAGAAGAACCATTAGATTCCAATACTTCTGCTACAGTACGGATTGCATATGGAAATTCTTCCACAGAAGGAAGAACCTGAGACAGAGCTCTTTCACCAAGAGCACCATGTCCAATTTCTCTTCTGCCAGGAGAAGACATTCTACCAACTTCGCCAACAGAGAATGGCGGGAAGTTATACTGATGCATAAATCTCTTTTCCTTAACAGGGGTAAGATCATCTACTAACTGTGCATCCGATAAAGGACCAAGAGTAGTAATGGAAAGAACCTGTGTTTCACCTCTAGTGAACATAGCAGAACCATGAACTCTTGGTAACAGATCGACCTGAGAATCTAATGGACGTAATTCATCTAGCGCTCTTCCGTCCGGTCTAACTTTGTCTTCGGAAATAAGTCTTCTAACTTCACCAGCTTCAACTTCTACGCAGTATTCGCGTGCCTGCTTCATAGCTTTCTGCTGAGCAGCTTCATTCTCATACTTCATAGCGCCAATTTCTTCAACCATCTGTTCTGTCAATTCTTCAATCTTACCATATCTTTCAAGTTTACCCTTGATAGAAACAGCTTCACGTATAGCTTGTGTCGCATGTTCATCAATATAGCTTATGATAGAAGGATCAATCTGGTACAGAACAACTTCCATCTTTGGCTTTGCACATTCAGCAATAATTTCTTCCTGAATCTCGCATAATTCTTTAATACGATCATGGCCAAATTGCAATGCTTCTAACATTTCTTCTTCTGAAACTTCTTTAGCACCGGCTTCAACCATGTTAATAGCAGCTTTTGTACCAGCAACTGTTAAAGATAAAGTTGCTCTTTCTGCCTCTTCAACTGTTGGGTTAACAATCAATTTTCCATCAACTTTACCAACAACAACACCTGCAACAGGACCATTGAATGGAATATCAGAAATACATAAAGATAAAGAAGAACCAAAAAGTGCTGCCATTTCAGAACTACAATCTAGATCGACACTTAATACTGTATTCACAATCTGAACCTCATTACGGAAACCTTCCGCAAATAATGGACGAATTGGACGGTCAATTAATCGAGCCGCTAATGTAGCATGTTCACTTGGTCTTCCTTCTCTTCTTAAGAACCCCCCAGGGATTTTTCCAGCTGCATACATTTTCTCATTATAGAGAACTGTCAGTGGGAAGAAATCCGTATCTTTTGCTTGATTTGAAGCAGTAGCAGCAGAAAGAACAACAGTATCGTTATATCTAACAACGACAGAGCCGCCTGCCTGCTTTGCAATTTCACCATTTTCTACGGTAATCGTTCTACCATGAAAATCCCAGCTTTTTTTAAACTTTTTCATCTTAACTCTACTTTTCCTTTGTTATATCTATTTTTCAAATTAACGTAACAGCGCAATTATAACACATTAACACCTCTTTGACATATGGAAGAATATGGATGAACAGCCTAAACAAAAGAAAAAACGGTAGATTACACTACCGTCTCTTCAAAATTATGCTTCTGTTTTCCAAAGTCCATGAAGATTGCAATATGCATAAACTGCAATCACTGGTTCTTCTGCATAAAAATCAGCAGATGGTGTATCACCTGGATATAAATATGCTACTCGGAAACCTGCCTTTGTTTCCAAAACAATAAACTCAATATAATGTTCTGGAATCATTGGATGTTCAACAGATCCGACAGAAACTGTGATTTTGTTTCCCTCACGTACAACAACTGGAACATGTTTTTCTTGGGAAGCATCGACTGTATTTGCTTCAAGAACTGTCATCGCTTCACCACAGCATTTTGTTGGGCATTCACTATCGTTGAGAATTACCGCAACCTTACCGCATTCATTGCAACGTAAAATTTTAAGACTCATAAGAATACCTCCATCTATATCTTCATTATGACAATATAAATGACCATTTGCAATCTTCATGCTTAAAAGTCGCCATTTTTCCTTTTTTTCATTTTTTTAATGCAATACTCCCGACCATTGCATCTTGCTTTGACTCATATGTTTCATAATAGAGCAGCTTCCGTGGTTTATGACTTTTTGTATAACGAGCCCCTTTACCATTACAATGAGCACGATAACGTTCTTCTAAATGATTTGTCCATCCTGTATACAAACTACCATCTATACATTCAATAATATAAACATAATTCATTCAACACTCTTAAGACTTTCAACCATTTCAATATTTTCTAATTTTTTCTTCATAAAATGATTTACCAAAACACCAAAACCTACTGTAAAGACAACAGAAAGTACAAGGCTCAATGGCATGACATCTACTCCATACATAACATAAGAGAACTGTAGTTCTTTCATAATCCAATGATGTAATGCTATACCAAGTGGTAATCCTGCAAAAGCCCCTAATATTGTTAATATATCATTCTCTTTATAAATATAAGACTGCACTTCCTTCTTCCGGAAACCCAATACTTTTAAAGTTGCAATTTCTCTTTGTCGTTCGGAAATATTAATATTAGTTAAGTTTCCTAAAACAACAAAAGCTAATGTCATAGATGAAATAATTAGAACAATAACAATAAAGTCTAATGTCTTAATCATAGAATTAAAATTATTGAGCGTTACATCATAAAAACTAATAGATGTTATATTTTCATCTTTCGCAAGATCCTGCTGAAGGTCTGAATTGCCTGGATTCATCTTAAAAAACATTGTATCTGGCTCGGTCTCAACACCAAAAATATGTTTATATGTATGTTCCGACAAGAAAGCGTAGTGTTGAATATACATTTCTGTAATAGCAGTTACTTTCACTTTCTTACGAACACCATTATCCGATTCAATCGTAACAGAATCTCCAATATCAACACCAAGATCTTCACTCAATTTTTCCGAAAGGACAACACCATTATCTAGTGTAATAGGATCATGTCCTTCGCGAGTTCTTAAAGTATATAGATTCTCAATCTGTTTTGAATCCTTAAAAACCTGTGTAATTACCGTTTCTTCATTTGTATTGAATTTTACTTTGCCAGAATAACTAGATGCCATCCAAACCTTAGATACATCCTCCCGATTTGCATATAGTTCTTCAATATCCTGCATCTGTTGCGGTGACATATTATCGTCAATTTTTGCTGTGCCATCATAATGCGTAATCTCATCAAACTGTAAATGAATCATCTGATCAATGGAGTCTCTTACCCCAAATCCTATTACCATTAAGGCTGTACAACCACCAACACCAATCACTGTCATAATCAGACGTCTTTTATAACGCATCAAATTACGTATTGTTACTTTCCATGTAAAACTTAAACGCTTCCAAATAAATCCAATATGCTCAATCGCGATTGATTTTCCAAGCTTAGGTGCTGCTGGACGTAATAACTGCGAAGGCACTTCCTTCATGCTCTTATTACAAACATACCATGTTGTTAACAGCATAACTGACAAGAACGAAACCGTTGCGCCAATAATCAAATGCCAAGGAATAAAGAACTGCATTTCTGGTTCGATATATAACATCTTCCATGCTTCATAAATAATCTTTGGGAATGTCAGTATTCCGATAATAGAGCCAAGAACAGAACCAATCAGTGTTGCAAGACCTGCATAGAAAAGATACTTTGAAGCACATTGAAAATGCGTATATCCTAATGCGCGCAGAATACCAATCTGACCTCTTTCTTCATCAATCATTCGAGTCATTGTGGTAAGACACACAAGTGCAGCCACTAAAAAGAAGAAAACCGGAAAAATTTTACCAATTGCTGCCATTTGATCAACAGTATTGGAATATGTCTCTATTCCATAACTCTGGGTACGATCTAAAACAGTCCATTCATTGACTTTTAAATCTTCTATATCTTGTTTTGCTTTATCGAGCTTTTTTTTCGCATCATTCAGTTGTTGCTCTCCAGATATCTTTTGCTCCTCTAACGTCTTCCTTCCTTGTTCAAGCTGGATTTCTGCAGATTGAATATTACTTTCACTTTTCTTAATTTCACTCCAACCGCTATCGATTTGTTTCTGGCCTTCTGCCACTTTACTTTCCAATTGTTGTAGACCTTGATACGCTTGTTCTTCTTTAACATCTAAAAGAATCAATCCGCGATTAATTTCATTGAGAGAAGAAGTAATCTTATCTTTATTCTGAACAATCTGTTTTAACGAATTATAATCCATTCCACTTTGCTGTAAGAGATAATTTTGGATTTGAACAATTAATTCTTTGATCTTTGAAATCATCGTATTTGGTGTAAAATCAATACCTTGTTCTTTAAGCCCATCTAAAATCTGTTGTAATTCTGGAGAAATCAAAACACCCTCACCAGCGGTTATGTTTTCTTCTAGACCAGATAATTTATTATATGCTTCCGAAAGAAAATCATATGTATTCACTACTTGTGTCAAATTTACCATCTGATCCGACAATATCTGTAACTGCTGCTGCTTACTCTGAAGATCAGGTCTTGTTTCTGAGATTGTCTTAAGACCTTGCTCAATTAGCTGTTTATTATCCTGATATTGCGCCGTCAATTCTTGCTGCGAATCCGTAAGCTTTTTCTTACCATCCTCTAACTGTTGTTTACCAATTGTGATTTTTTCTTCCGCTTCTTTTAAGTTTTTCTCTTCTTCCGCAATCCCATCTTGATAGGCAACCAGATTTTTATTGTATTCTTCAAGTCCATTACTATACTTATCTTCTGCGTCTTGCACAATACTGTCACGTCTATGACGAGATTGAACAATACTAAGATCTTCTAAATCTGTTTTAACTTCTTTATTGTAATTCTCATATTTCGAAGAGAATGCATACAAAGACTGACCATCTTTCGTTAATGCATTCAATTCTGTATAGTAATCAAAAGAAAATGCTTCTTCTGGAATATAGAAGTAAGTAGAAATATACTGATTCGATAAAGTACTGTTTTCTTTTGTTTCATTAATATAAAGTGGTGTATCAATCACCCCTACTACAGTTACCTCATCTACAGAAAGAAAAGAATCCCAATTATTATCTGGTCTTGTCAGACGAATCTTAGTACCTATAGAAAACCCACCAGAAAGCGCCGTTCCTCCCTCAGCAAGAACTTCATTTTTATTTTCTGGCCAGCGTCCTTCACGAAGCTTTACATTATTGATTTTGGAATCTTTATTCCAAGAATGGACACGAGAAACTGCAGATGAATCTTCTCCTGTTGCAATAACATCGACAAATTTCGACCCTTCTGCTTCTTTAATTTCATGAAGAGAAGATACTGCATTTACATCTTCATCATCAAACCCATATTCTGAATAAATAGTAAGATCCTTCAAATTTGTTTCATCACTATATGCGTCGACATTATGTCCCATCATATAGGAAGAACCAGAAACCCCCACAAAAAATGCTACACCAATTGTAATAATAGCTATTAAAGCTAAAAATCTCCCCTTCGTATGATTAATCAAACGAAGCATATCTTTTTTTCTTGTATCATTCATTATTACCACTCAATCGTATCAATATCCTGCGGATTTTCATTCACTACATTAGAAATGATCTTGCCACTCTTTACTTTCAAAATACGGTCTCCCATCGGGCAAAGAGCTAGATTATGAGTAATAATGATAACAGTCATACCATGCTTTCGACATGTATCTTGTAATAATTTTAAAATTTGTTTACCAGTCACATAATCTAAGGCACCTGTCGGTTCATCACATAAAAGTAATTTTGGATTTTTGGCAAGAGCACGTGCAATTGCCACACGCTGCTGCTCACCTCCAGAAAGCTGAGATGGAAAGTTATTTAATCTTTCTTCTAGACCAACTTGTTTTAATACAGCAGTTGGGTCTAACGGATCATGACAAATTTCCGTTGCTAATTCTACATTCTCCAATGCAGTTAGATTTTGTACTAAATTATAGAACTGAAACACAAAACCAATATCGAATCTTCGATAATCGGTCAACTGACTATCATTCATCTGATCAATACGCTGACCATCTACAGATACAATTCCAGAAGTACAAGAATCCATACCACCAAGAATATTTAAAATTGTACTTTTTCCTGCGCCAGACGCACCTGCAATAACCGTAAATTCTCCTTTTTCAATGGAAAAATCCACCCCGCTTAATGCATGAATATCTACTTCACCTACATGGTAATTTTTTTTTATATCTTTAAATTCTATAAATGCCATCATTTTACTCCTTCATGAAAACATTTTAACAAACATAAATAAAAAAGCTGAAGATAAATCTTCAGCTTTGTATATAGATTACTTTCTTAAGCCAAGCTTCTGAACGAGATCTCTATAACGGTTGATATCTTCCTTCTTTAAATGTTCAAGGAAGCTTCTTCTACGTCCAACCATCTTAAGAAGACCACGATTAGAAGAGTAGTCCTTCTTGTTAGCCTTCATATGTTCCGTAAGAACATTAATCTGTTCTGTAAGAAGAGCAACCTGTACTTCTGCAGAACCTGTGTCACCTTCTTTACGTCCGAAGTTCTTAACGATTTCAGCTGTTTTTTCCTTTGTTAACATTTTCTTTTCCTCTTAATCTTTCTGTCATCCAAACCGAGCATAGCGTCGAGGTGCGCTATTCCCAGCTTGAAACCTTTACTATTATATCAAACATGCCACAAAATCACAACTATAATTTCATTAACTGTGCGCCAATTGTCATCATCCAATAGCATCCACTAATCAAAGCTAATACTAACGCAAGTACATTTAACCAGAAAAAAATATTTCTGTGTTTATAGATACGATAGATACATGTTCCAGCCAACAACATAGAAATAAAAGAACAAAATCCTAAACGTGGTGAAATAAATCCAAGTAACGCAGTAGCTGCTGCTGCAATCGTAATTCCTTTTACTTTAACTGGTTGAACCGGAGTAATTTTTTTTAATTCCGGCTTATTCTTTTTGATTCTTTTTTCTTGATGTCGACTCATCTGAGGATCATTTGAACGTTCTGTTTTCTTTTTGATATTTGATTTTTTTAAGTTTGCCATAAAAACACCTCATCGAGTAGTATATGCCATTCAATCACATGAATTCAACCAATAAGGAATTCATTACTTCATACCCTTTAGCGGTGCACTGAATTCTACCATCTAAATATTGCATCATTCCATCCCGAATTAAAGCTTGCGCCTTATTCCCATAAATCTCTTCAAATGTGTGTCCGAATGTCTGTTCGAATAAATTAAGATTCATCCCATTTCGAAAGCGTATTCCCATCATCAACATCTCAAACATTGCATCTTCTTCCGATAAGTAAATCTCATTTCTCTGTAATGGATCTGCAATGTAGTCTTTGATATTGCGCAGATTATCATAACGACATAACCCCTCTTTTCCAGAAGCTCCACATCCAATGCCATAAAAATCACGATAATTCCAATACGCACTATTATGCTTTGAATCGTATCCCCGAAGAGAAAAATTAGATACTTCATATTGCTGAAAACCATATTTCGGAAGTGCCTGACATATATATTCATACATATCTGCTTCTGTATCTTCGTCCAAAGATTGATATCCTTTCTTTCCAAAAACGGTATTGTCTTCAATTGTTAACGAATAAAATGACAAATGTGTCGGTTCTAAAGATATAGCATCTTGAATTGAGATTTTTAAATCATCCATCGTCTGTGTAGGCAGAGAATACATTAAATCCAAACTGATATTTTGAATCCCTTTTTCTTTTAATAAATTAAGACAATCTCTTATTGTATCTAAAGAATGATGTCTACCTAATAAAGTAAGCACGTGACTATTTGAAGTTTGGAGTCCAACCGATGCTCGATTGATTCCATGGGATGCAATAATATCTGCTTTCTCTTCAGTCAGTGTCTCTGGATTAATCTCGATTGTATATTCTTCTACTTCACTTGTAAAAGGATCGAGCAATCCTAATAAACAATCTAATTGAAAAGAAGAAAGGGAAGTTGGTGTACCTCCCCCAATATAAACCGTTCTTAAATGTTCGGATATATCTTTCTGTGCAATCTCATATGCAATGGCCTCTAACCATTGTTGGGCAATTTCTTCTCGATATATTACATGACAAAAATCACAATAACTACATATTGAAGCACAAAAAGGAACATGAAGATATAAAGAATATGGTTTATTTTTTATTGTCATCATCCATTGACAGAACCGCCATGAAAGCTTCCTGTGGAATTACAACTGAACCAACAGCTTTCATACGTTTCTTACCTTCTTTCTGTTTTTCAAGTAATTTCTTTTTACGAGAAATATCACCGCCATAGCATTTTGCAAGGACATTTTTACGTAATGCTTTGATATTTGTGCGTGCAACGACCTTTCCACCAATTGCTGCTTGAACCGGAATTTCAAACTGCTGCTTTGGAATCAATTCTTTCAGTCGCACTGTAATCGCAGAACCTCTATGATATGCATCACTACGATGAACAATAACGGACAGTGCATCGACTGCTTCCCCATTCAGAAGAATATCCATACGAACAAGATCTTCCTCTCTATACCCAATCATTTCATAGTCTAGAGATGCATATCCCTTTGTACATGACTTTAAGCGATCAAAAAAATCAAAAATAATCTGCGAAAGTGGTATTTCATAAATAATATTATTTCTACCTGTATCAATCACTTCCATCTCTTTATAAATACCACGTTTATTCTGGCAAAGATCCATAACAGGGCCAATATACGCATCTGGCACCATAATAGAGGCTTTAACATATGGTTCTTCAATATGATCGATTCTAGATGCATCTGGCATTTTAGCTGGATTATCGATTTCAATCATCGAACCATCATTTAAGTAAACGTGATAAATAACAGATGGAGCTGTAGCAATCAAATCAAGATTATATTCTCTTTCTAATCTTTCCTGAATAACATCCATATGTAATAATCCAAGGAATCCACACCGGAAACCAAATCCTAATGCCTGGGAAGTCTCTGCTTCATACTGTAAAGATGCATCATTTAATTGTAACTTATCTAAAGCATCATGAAGATCTTGGTATCTAGCTGCATCACTTGGATACAAGCCACAATATACCATTGGATTCATTTTTCGGTATCCAGCTAATGGCTCTTTTGCTGGATTCTCAATAGAAGTTACAGTATCACCGACAAGAACGTCATGAATATCTTTAATGGAAGCTGCAAACCAGCCTACGTCTCCACATACAAGTGTATTGACTCTGACTTCTTTCGGGTTTCGTATACCGGCTTCTAATACTTCATATTCCGCACCTGTCTCCATAAAACGAATATGATCTCCAAGTTTGATTTCACCTTCACGAATGCGTACCAAAGCAATAACTCCACGGTATGGATCATAGATTGAGTCAAATACCAATGCCTGTAATGGTTTCTTAGAATCTCCACTAGGGGCAGGAATCTTTTCGACAATCTGCTCTAATACCTGTTCTACATTTAAACCACTTCTCGCACTGATTTCAGGTGCATCTGTGCAATCTAAACCAATAATATCTTCGATTTCTTGTTTAGTTTTTTCTGGTTGAGCATTATTCATATCTACTTTGTTAATAACAGGAAGAATCTCCAAATCGTTATCTAAAGCTAAATATGTATTTGCAAGCGTCTGTGCTTGTACACCTTGTGTACTGTCAACAACTAGAATAGCCCCTTCACAAGCAGCTAAAGAACGTGAGACTTCATAAGAAAAGTCAACATGACCTGGTGTATCAATTAAATTAAATAAGTACTCTTCGCCATTTTTTGCATGATAGGAAAGCTGTACGGCATTCAGCTTAATTGTGATACCTCTTTCTCTTTCAAGTTCCATATTATCTAAAAGCTGTGCTTTCATATCACGCTCTTTAACTGTATCTGTCATTTCAAGAATACGATCTGCTAATGTTGATTTACCATGATCAATATGAGCTATAATACAGAAATTTCGAATATGTTTCTGATCAATCATTCAAATACCTTTCCAACCGTCTCTGCGGCATATCCATTTTTAAACGCATCTGCATCCATTGCTTTTTTTCCTTCTGGCTGCATCTCAAAAACTTTTAAGATACCTCCATTACAAGCAATCAACATTGCATGATTTTCAAAGCCAAGCACTGTACCAGGTTCTTCGGAAACATCACACTCAGCTTTACGTACTTTTAAGAATTTCATACGTTTACCATCTAACAGACCATAAGCTAATGGCCAAGTAATAAGACCACGAATGTGATTGTAGATAGCCTGTAAAGTTTCTGTATGGAAGCAAACTTTTTCTTCTTCTTTAGAAATATTCAGTCCTAAAACGACTTTGTCTTCATCTTGTTCGATACCTTCTAATTCTCCATTCAAATATTTTGGAATATAATCTCGAATCATCTGACAAGCGATATCCATAAGTCTTTCATTCAATTCATAAAAAGTCTCATCTTCACCAATCGGAGTATGAACACAGGCAAATACTCTACCTGCATCCATTTTTGTTAACATTTCCATTAAAGAAACACCCGTTTCAGAATCTCCATTCATAACAGCATGCTGAATTGGAGCACCCCCTCTATATTTTGGTAATAAAGATGGGTGAATATTTAAACATCCATATTTAGGAGCTTTTAAAATGGATGAAGGAATAAACTGTCCATATGCGCATGTAATAATGAGATCAGGACTGTACGCTAAAACAGTCTCTTTTTCTTCTGCAAGTTTCTCTGGTTGAATACATGGAATATCATTTTCCATGCATAAGGCATGGACAGGGGTCGGAACGATCTTATGCTTTCTGCCAGTTGGTCGATCCGGCTGACTTACTGCAGCTACTACATTATAGTGTTCTTCGATTAACGTTTTTAGAATCCGGACAGCAAAGTCTGGAGTTCCAAAAAAAACTATTTTCGGTTTGTTCATTGTTGCTACCTCCCTGTTCGCTGTATTATTATAACCTATTCAAACCGATTTTCATTGCATTTTGAAGTTTGCTTTGCTAAAATAGTTCTGCTAATAGAAGACAGGAGGTGTTCTCATGGCAAATATCAAGTCACAGAAAAAGCGTGCTCTGACAAACCTTAAGAGACAGAATGCCAAAGCCGGACAGAAGAGTGAACTGAAGACAGCGATCAAAAAGGTCCTTGTTGCAGTTGAAGCAAAGGATAAGGAAGCTGCTGTAAAGGCATATAACGAGGCTAACAAGTCTCTTGACAAGGCAGTAGTTACATCTATCAAGAAGAAGAACTATGTTGCTCGTCAGAAGTCTAGACTTGCCAAAGCAGTCAACTCTATTGATGCTTAATCATTAAAAATTCAACTTTCTTATGAAAGTTGTTTTTTTATTAAGTAATTTGTCAAATTAAGTGCAACATCTAATGTGAGTTTATAATTTCGTT
>CAUWDF010000012.1:0-26667 GCA_963557245.1 uncultured Bulleidia sp. | reverse complement strand
TGCGCTGTCCAATATTGCACAAGGGGCATCGGTATGGGCTATGGCTATTTTACAAAAGAAAAATTCAAAAGCGCAGGAAGTGAATATTCCTTCTGCCATATCCTGTTGGTTAGGTGTTACAGAACCAGCTATGTTTGGGGTTAACTTGAAATATCAATTTCCATTCTATTGTGCAATGATTGGATCTTGTGTTGCGGCGGTTATATCGGTTGGATTTGGAGTGAACGCTGCCGCCATTGGTGTTGGTGGTATTCCGGGTTTCTTATCTATCATGCCACAATTCTGGGGTGGTTTCTTTTTGGCAATGGCAGCTGCAATTGTAATTCCGTTTGTTTTGACACTAATTATTGGAAAGAAGAAGCATATGGATCAAGCATAGAATATAAGACGGGAGGATTTCATGAGCTTTAGAAATAAAACAGTATATCAGATTTATCCAAAGTCATTTGCGGATTCCAATGGAGATGGGTGGGGAGATATCCCCGGTGTTATTTCGAAGTTGGATTATTTGAAAGACCTAGGAATTGATTGTATTTGGTTTAATCCGATGACTGTCTCTCCACAGAAAGATAATGGCTATGATGTAAAAAACTATAGAGAGATCGATTCCCGATATGGAACGATGGAAGATTTTGAAAAATTATCCAAAGAATGTGGGAAACGCGGAATAGATATCATGTTAGATATGGTCTTCAATCATACTTCCACTGCACATGAATGGTTTCAAAAAGCATTACAAGGTGATGGAAAATATAAGAATTACTATATTTTGAAAAAGGGAAAAGGGAATAATCTTCCTCCCAATAACTGGCAATCTAAGTTCGGTGGAAGTGCGTGGAAGTATGTAGAACAATTGGATGAATGGTATTTACATCTTTTTGATGAATCACAAGCCGATTTGAATTGGCAGAATCCTGATGTACGGCAAGAGTGTGCAGATATTGTCAATTATTGGCGTGAGAAGGGTGTTCATGGGTTTCGATTTGATGTGGTGAATTTAATTTCAAAAAAAAGTTTTGCGGATGATCCAAATCATTTTGATGGGAGACAGTTCTATACGGATGGTCCTCATGTTCATGAATATTTAAAGGAATTAGCAGCACGTAGTTTTGGGCAGGATAAAAATTCAATTACTGTTGGAGAAATGAGTAGTACGACTCTTGGAAATTGTGTGGAATATTCAGGGGGCAAAACGGGTGAGCTGAGTATGGTATTTACTTTTCATCATTTAAAAGTAGATTACCATAATGGGAAAAAGTGGGAACTACAGGCATTTGATTTCCATAAGCTAAAGGAAATTCTCAATGCATGGCAAGTTACCATGCAAGAAAAGAATGCATGGAATGCACTTTTTTGGAATAATCATGATCAACCACGTGCGTTGAGTCGCTTTGGAAATGATGAAAAATATAGAGTGGAAAGTGCCAAGATGTTGGCGACAGCGATGCAGTTGATGCGTGGAACACCTTATATTTATATGGGGGAAGAAATTGGTATGACAAATGCATACTTTACAGACATTCAGCAATATCGCGATGTGGAAAGTTTAAATATTTATTCTATTCTGTCAAATGAAGGAAAGTCTAAGGAAGATATCTTTAAAATATTGCAAGAAAGAAGTAGAGATAATGCTAGGACTCCTATGCAATGGGATACAACAGAACATGCTGGTTTTACAAAAGGGATTCCATGGATCCAAGTGAATGTAAACTATAAAGAAATCAATGTCGAAAAAGAGAAAAAGGATAAAAATGGTATTTTTTCCTGGTATCAAAAGTTGATTCAGTTGCGTAAAGAGATGTTAATTATCCAAGAAGGAATCTATATTCCACTTCTGGAAGAAAGTGATACCATTTTCGCATATAAGAGAAAATACAATAACGAAACAATGGTTGTGTTCTGTAACTTTTATGAAACAAAGACACCGTTGGAATTACGAGAATATTCTGATTATTTTATATTATTAAGTAATTATAGTCGTACCAATATTCAAGATAGGATTCAAATGCAACCCTATGAATGTATCGTCCTGTACAAGAAAGAAATGTAAGAGTGACATAAAAGTCGCTCTTTTTCTTTGGATAAGAAGAGTTATTAGAGTTTATGGGAATAAATAAAGTGTGGGAGGTCAGTATGATGGAAACTCAAAGAAACGAATCTTACTTTGCGGATTATATGAAGGCAATGTCTACACTTTATAAAGAAATACGTCCACAAGAGTATATAGCATCGATGATATCGGAAGCGAATTGGATTGTACGTTCACGCTGTTCTTGTGGGGAAGAATTAGGAATTGTATTGAAGCCAGGTGATATATGTTATTTCGATTTTGGACAAGCCTATTACAATGAATGTGGGTATCAACATTTTGGTCTTGTTCTGAATGTTGTATGCCATAAAGCACTTGTAATACCGATGACTTCTAATAAAGCAACAATAGCGAAAGCATATGATCCGATAAAGAATCCACAGGGGAGAAAGAATCTATTCGCAATCGGTATGTTGGAAGGAATGAATAAGCCTTCAGTACTTTTCTTAAATGATATTAAGTCAATCAATACTTCTAGAACAATACGAGTCATTGCTCATATGAATCCGACAAGTAGGCAGTTCCGCGATATTCAAGAAAGATTAAAGGTATTATTATTTCAATCTTGAACATATTTGATAAAATAGTGTTCTATGAAAAAGAATACAGATACCTGGCTCGTAGGAGTCAGTGCAGGACCGGATTCGATGGCATTATTACAGATGTGCATTGAAAAAGAAATGTCTATTGAAGTTGCACATGTGAATTATCATCATCGGAAAGAGGCAGATCAGGAAGAAAATTATGTAAGACAATTTTGTCGGAAATATAATATTCCACTTCATGTGAAGAACGATCCTTTCATCAGTGAAGGTAATTTTGAAGCGGAGGCACGAATATGGCGTTATGATTTTTTTGTGCAAATAGTACAGCAACAGCATTTGAAAGGTGTTTTTATTGCCCATCAACAAGATGATTTGATTGAGACCTATATCATGCAAGAAGAGAAAAATCTAATTCCTTCTTATTATGGCCTTGCAGAAGAAATGCTCTATAAAGGGATGCTCGTAAAAAGACCCTTATTAAGCTATACCAAACAAGAACTAGAACAGTATTGTAAAGATAGGCATGTGACATATTACGTAGATTGTACGAATGCTTCAGATGCATATACACGAAATCGTATCCGTCATTCGACAGTGGAAAAATTGACATCTTTTGAAAGAAAGATGATTGTGGAAGAAATCCATCGAAAAAATGCTGAAAAGAAGGAAAGAATCTGTCGTGTCAAAACAATGTATCCCGAAGGCAAAGTGTCTCTGTTACAGTATCGTGCACTTTCAAGGGAAGATCGAGAAGCATTATTGAGAGAATTCTTAGAAACAGAAGAAGTAGCGCATCGTTGTTCTTTGGCTTATTTACATGAAATAGATATGATCTTATGTCATAGAAATGATTTTGTGATTCCTTTTAAAGAAAAAGAGATTGTTCAGGATAGTGGTCTCTTTTTCGTGATTGAGCCATCCGATTCTTTTGAGGATGTATATTATACCAAAAAAGAAATGGAAGACATTGTGACGTCGCATTATCAAATTAAACTTGGGGAGAAAGGAATCTATGCTGTTACCTTACAAGAGGAAGACTTTCCTGTTACGATACGAAGCGTAAAAGAAGGGGATAAAATTCAGATGCGGTTTGGGACAAAGAGTGTACATCGCTTCTTTATTGATAGGCATATTCCTCTTTATAAGAGGGAGAATTATCCAGTTGTTTGCGATAAAAATGGAAATGTCATACTTGTTCCAGGATTAGGCTGTGATGTGGCTCATTTTAATGTAAAACCAGATTTCAATGTGGTATTATAGTGCTATTATAAGGAGATTGCCATGTGGGAAAATAACGACATTAAGACAGTGCTCGTAAGTGAAGAACAAATTCAACAGCGTGCAAAGGAATTGGGAGAGCAAATTACAAGAGATTATAAAGATAATCCACCTTTAGTAGTTGCTCTGCTTAGAGGTTCTGTACCATTCCTTGCGGAATTGATTAAAAATATTGATCTTGATATTCAGTATGATTTTATGGATGTAAGTTCCTATGAAGGTACGGAATCTGTTGGAGATATCCGTATTGTAAAAGATCTGGAATCTACAGTTAAGGGAGTCGATATTCTCATGGTAGAAGATATTGTAGATACAGGTAGAACAATCCAAGCAGTTAAGAATATGCTCTATCATAAAGGGGCTAAGTCTGTTAAGATTGTTACTTTACTAGATAAGCCAAGTCGTAGAATTGTTGATATGAAAGCAGATTATATTGGCTTTGAAGTGGAAAATGAGTTTGTTGTAGGCTATGGTATGGATTTTGATCAGAGATACCGTTGCCTACCTTATATCGGCATTCTGAAAGATGAATGCTATGAAGGAAAATAAGGAGAAAAAATGCAGAAAAAGAACGGTTTTACAAACTGGCTGCCGATTCTTATCGTTGTAGTTGCGCTAATGTCTTTATTAAGTTTGAATAGTGGTGCTTCTACAAAAACACTTTCTTATCAGGGATTGCAGACGGTTTTAAAAGAGGACAAGAATGTATCTAATCTGACAGTTTCTGTTGGTACGAACATTACAACAGTGCGTGGTGTTTATACAAAAGACAAGAAACAGTTAGCTTTTGAAGGAACAATTCCTTCTACATCGGCCTCTATCGAAGAAGTATTAGATGCAGCTGGAAAGGCGGAAGTAACAGTTGTTGATGCGGAAGCTTCCAACCTGTTCATTAATACTTTATTATCTTGGGTACCTATCATTCTGATGGCAGGACTTGCGTTCTGGATGATCAACCGAATGAATGGGGCTCAGAGTGCAAATGGAAAAGCATTTGAATTCTCACAGTCTCGCGCAAAATTAGAAGGAAAAGTACGTGTACGTTTCTCGGATGTTGCAGGATGTGATGAAGAAAAACAGGAAATGGCAGAAATCATTGATTATCTGAAGTATCCTAAGAAGTTTGAAGCCATGGGGGCGAGAATTCCAAAGGGTGTTCTGCTTGCTGGTCATCCTGGTACTGGTAAAACATTACTTGCTAAGGCGGTTGCTGGAGAAGCAAATGTTCCTTTCTATTCGATTTCTGGTTCTGACTTCGTTGAAATGTTTGTCGGTGTCGGTGCAAGCCGTGTCCGTGATATGTTCAAGAAAGCAAAGCAGACAGCTCCATGTATTATTTTTATCGATGAAATTGATGCTGTAGGTAGACAGCGTGGTGCTGGTTTCGGTGGTGGACATGATGAACGTGAACAGACATTGAACCAGTTACTTGTCGAAATGGATGGTATGGAAGAAAATACAGGTATTGTTGTAATTGCTGCAACAAACCGTCCAGATGTATTGGACCCTGCATTATTGAGAGCCGGACGTTTTGACCGTCAGATTACTGTTTCTTTACCAGATCGTAAAGGTAGAGAGGCAATCCTCAAAGTTCATGCTAGAAATAAGAGCTTTGCTTCCGATATTGATCTTGGCGCATTAGCTAAGAGAACTCCAGGATTCTCTGGTGCTGATCTTGAGAATGTCTTAAATGAATCCGCTATTATGGCTGTTCGTCATAATGAGAAGAAGATTTCTATGAAAGATATCGATGAAGCGATTGACCGTGTCATGATGGGACCAGCTAAGGTTTCTCGTACATATGATGAAAAGACAAAGAAGCTTGTAGCTTATCATGAATCAGGACATGCGATTGTAGGTCTGTTTATGGATAATGCGCAGGTTGTGCAGAAGGTTACCATTATTCCTAGAGGCCAGGCAGGTGGCTATAACCTGATGACTCCGAAGGAAGAAAAGATGATGGACACAAAGAATGATCTTCTTGCAACGATTACATCATATATGGGTGGTCGTGTTGCCGAAGAAATGTTCTTCGATGATGTTACAACAGGTGCTTCCAACGATATTGAAAGAGCAACGAATATTGCTAAGGATATGGTCACACTGTATGGTATGTCTGACTTAGGTCCGATTAAGTACAACTCTGGTTCGGAAAATGTATTCCTTGGTAGAGATTACAACTCTCCAAATAATGTATCGGGTCAGGTTGCATTTGAAATTGACCAGGAGGTTCGTAAGATTGTCAACGATGCACATGATACAGCTAAGAGGATTATCAGCGAACATAAGACAGAACTGGAAAGAATTGCAAATGCGTTAATGGAATATGAGACATTAACAAATGAGCAGATTCAGCGTGTTGTTAAGGGTGAAGATATCTCTGCGGATTTTGAATATGCACAAGAGTCTACGCCAGTAACTACAGAAGTTGCAGCGGAATTCCAGCCAGCAAATGGTGAGGAAAAATCTTCGGTAGATACAAAAGATACAGTCGATACAGCTGACAATAAAAAAGATGTAGAATAAAAGATAAGGAAGCCAATCGGCTTCCTTATTTTGAAGGTGAGATAAGTATGAATCAAAATCAGTTACAGAGAGATACAAAACGTACAAATTTATTTGGCTGTGTCATAGGATGTATTGCGGGCTTGTTTCAAGCCATCTTATTCCTATGTTTATTGGTACAGTCTCATTTTATTTTGATAGGATTGAATTTTTTTGTCCTTTTGATTATTGCAATGGCACTTCCACAGTGTCTTCGTATATTACGTTCCCAAGGTCTTGCTTTATTACCAGCAGAGATTTCTATGGATATCTTTTCTTTTCTTATCTGTATTGGATATACATTTTTTGTTTCAAACGCTTCAAGTTTGACAGGAGCGTATAGTTCTATGTTCTCTAATATATTACTTGAGGTATGTATTTTGCATGTTGTAGAAGGTATTAGTATTGGTGTTTTTGCATGGAACGATAGACGTAGAAAATAAGGTTTGTGATACTATAATACGTATATGGAATTATTAAGTGAATGGGGAGAAAAACTGAATCGGATAGAACCACTACCGGACTATCCACGTATGCAGTTACAGAGAGATAGCTTTGTGAATCTGAATGGGATATGGCAATATCAGATTACAGAGCGTAAAGAGGATCCAAATCCAAATGCGTGGCAAGAAATTGTAGTGCCTTTTGCTTTGGGGTCGAAATTATGTGGGGTAAAAGGAAACTTACCAAAGGGAAAAGCATTATGGTATCGTAAGCAGTTTGCGTATAAACCAACACCTTCGGAACATCAGACAAGATTGAACTTTGAAGCAGTTGATATGGAATGTATGGTCTTTATGAATGGGATCGAAGTCGGTTCACATCAAGGTGGCTATACACCTTTTAGCATGGATATTACACAATATATTAAATATCAGAATGCTTTGATGGTACGTTGTATCGATGACACGGAAGATGGTATGTTTGCCTTTGGCAAACAACGCACAGAGCATGGTGGAATGTGGTATACACCGACGGCTGGAATATGGGGGACAGTATGGTTGGAAGATTTACCAGAACATGCGGTAGAAGATATCAAGTTGACACCAGATTTAGAAAAAAAATGTGTCCATGTTTCTTTGACTGGTAACTTTAGTCAGGCTTTAATTACAATTGCGGTAGATGGACATGTGATTCATTCTGGTCTGACCGATGATAAGACATATACCGCACCAATTCCAAATGTACATTCATGGACACCTGAAGATCCATTTTTATATGATGTTTATGTACAGACAGAAGATGATTTTGTACGCAGTTATTTTGGTATGCGTAGTTTTACAAAAGGATTTGATTCACATGGTATACCACGTTTCTTTTTGAATCAAAAACCTCTCTTTTTGACAGGGTTATTAGACCAAGGGATGTCTGTAGATGGCAGTTATACATATCCTGCTGATGAAGCGGTGATATATGAAATCAAGAAAATTAAAGATCTTGGTTATAATATGGTCCGTAAACATATGAAAGTTGAATCGAGACGGTGGTATTATCATGCGGATCGCTTGGGCCTTCTGGTTATGCAAGATATTCCATGTGGAGGATTTGCACAATACGATGTATGGACTATGGGGATTCTACCTAATTTGGGGTTCTGCCATATGGATGATACAAAAGATTCTTCGTTTACCCGGAAGGAGAAACAATTGCAGGATAACTATTATCAGGAATTGTTGGACATTTTAGAGGCATATTATAATACGGTGTCGATTTTTGCATGGGTGCCTTTCAATGAAGGATGGGGACAGTTTAATGCGTCTGCTGTTACAAATCGAATTCGATCTTTTGATCGGACGCGTCTTGTGGATAGTGCTTCTGGATGGCATGATCAAAGATGTGGAGATTTTGTCAGCATACACAATTATTTTTTGCCATTTCATGCAAAAAAAGATAAACAGGATCGTATATTGATTCTTAGTGAGTTTGGTGGTTATTCTTTGGTGGATTATTTGCATAGTGAACCAAAGAAAGAATATGGATATAAGAAGTTTAAAGATATTAAAGTGATGAATGAAGCTATTCAAAATCTTTATCAAACAAAAGTATTGAACAATATTGAAAAAGGACTTTCAGGTTGTATCTATACCCAGGTAAGTGATATCGAAGATGAATGCAATGGTATCTTTACCGCCGATCGTAAGCTAATTAAAATAGATGAAAGACGCATGAGGAGACTCAATGAACGTCTTATAAGGAGACTTGAAAAATGAAAGATGAAATTGTCATTGCGGAAGCGCTACATGGACAGGTCAGAATACACGCAGCTTGTACAACAGAGCTAGTAGAAAAGGCAAGAAATGCCCATCATTGCATGCCTACAAGTACAGCTGCTCTTGGTCGAACGATGACAGCGACAGCTATCATGGCATCCGATTTAAAAGCAAAGAATGAACTGATTACAGCGACTATCAATGGTCATGGTCCTGCTGGTACCGTTCTAGCACAAGCCGACGGAGATGGAAATGTACGTGGTTTTATTGGAGACCCAAATCTATATTTAGTTCGTGAAGATGGTCATCTTGCGGTTGGAAAAGCGGTTGGTACCGATGGTACTCTTACAATCACAAGAGATATGGGTCTTAAGGAACCATTTACAGGGGTATCTCAATTACAGTCTGGGGAGATTGGTGACGACTTTGCCTATTATTTTGCCATCAGTGAACAGACACCATCGGTTGTGGGTGTCGGTGTACAGGTCAATCCTGAAGGAAATGTGAAGGCTGCGGGAGGTCTGATCTATCAGTTATTACCAAATGCTTCTGAAGAAGCGATTGAATTTTGTGAGAATGTAGCGAAGACACAGAAGCCTGTATCCGAATTGATTGACGAAGGAAATGATTTAGAAGAAATCATTCATCAATACTTCCCAGATGCGAATATTTTGGAACATAGAGAAGTGCGTTGGCATTGTGGCTGTTCACGTGAGCAGTTCCGTGCTTCCATTTCCACTTTACATGATTCGGATTTAGAAGAAATGATTCAGGATGGAAAAGGAGCTGAAATTATTTGTCAGTTCTGTAATACAAGATACTTCTTCGATACAGAAGAGTTAAAAGAAATATTGGAATCCAAGCATGTGGAAAATAGGTAATGTCGAAATTCAAAATCGTATCGTGACAGCCCCGCTTGCCGGAATCTCTAATCCAGTCTATCGACAATTGATGCATGATTTTGGGGCGGGACTCGTTGTTTCGGAGATGATTTCCGATAAAGCATTACATTATGAAAATGCACGTACTTTTGATATGTGTCGCACTTCTCCTGGAGAACATCCTGTTTCTTTGCAATTATTTGGAAACGATCCTGTAACAATGGCAGAAGCGGCAGAATATCTTACTTCGCATACCGATTGCGATATTATTGATATTAATATGGGGTGCCCAGTTCAAAAAGTCATCCGTGCAAAAGCAGGATCATATTTTATGGCGCATCCAGAAGAAGCTTATGATGTGGTGAGAGCGGTTGTAACACACACCGATCGTCCTGTTACAGTTAAGATGCGTACCGGTTGGGATCAACAACATATCACTTGTGTTGAACTGGCTCAAATTGTGGAAAAGGCTGGTGCTTCGGCGGTGGCTGTGCATGGTCGTACACGTTCCCAAATGTATTCTGGAAAGTCAGATCTTACTTGGATTAAAGCAGTGAAAGAAGCTGTGCAGATTTCGGTAATTGGAAATGGAGATATTCATACCGTAGAAGATGCAAAACACATGTTGACTTATACTGGTTGTGATGCAATCATGGTCGGTCGTGCACTCATTGGAAAGCCTTTCTTGATTCCAGAACTTGTGGCAGGGCTCAAGGGAGAATCTTATACCGAACCTTCTTATGAAGAACGTCTCGATCTTTGTTATAGCTATGCTGGTAAGTTGTGTGAATATGAAGGAGAACATACTGCAATGTGTGAGATGCGAGGAATTACATCCTATTATTTATGTGGACTTCCTTACGCTTCTTCCTATAAAGCACAATTAGCACAAGTCAGTACATTAGAGGAAATGCATGTGATCTTGGAAGAATATAAATCAAAGATCCAACAGTTCCAGCAAGAACAAGCACAATGGCAAAAAGAGAATGCCTAAAAAGAAAGACTGTGAAGAAAATTCTTCACAGCCTTTTTAGTATGAAGGATCTAATGTATAATTATCTTTTTGGCCATAGAAAGTACAGCCTCCATCTTTCTCGTGTAAGATCATATGAATACCCTCTTCTTCTTGATATAAATTCATAGACCACACGATGGTGTAATGATAGAATCCTATTCCAGTTTCACTATAAGGAGCCTGTAGATCGATTGTGGCAGTCCATTGGCCATTGGAATCCTGGTTCCATGTGATGGATGAGGAAGCGGTGATATATAATATATCTTTTCCAAAGAGAATACGATTCTGACAAGCTTGTAAGTACTCTTCTGTTTTTGCTCGAAGTTGTTGTTCGATTGCGGATAAATTGATGGATTGCAATTGAAGTTGGGAAGTGATCTTTTGGGGAAGTGGAAAAGATTTAGAAGCGGAATCTTGAGCTATTGTATATCCTTTTGCATGTAAAGTATCCAAATCATAGTGGGCATAGACTTCTAAGGAAGTCTCTTTTTGGAGACAAGTATAGGAAATGGAAAGTTCTTGGGCAAGGGAAGAAGGTTGGATAATAGGTTCAATTCCATTTGTTCCGTAGGAGTATGTAACTTCTAGATCTTGATAAGGATCCATTGTCTGATAAGGGTCTAGACCATGGACGGTATATTCCTTTGTTGTATTTTGGGGACGATAACCAGCTTTTTTGGCATAGGTAGGATTGAAGGTACAAGCATAAGAGACTGTCATACCATTCTTTAAGTTATCGGTTTGTGAAAAGGAACAAGAAATAGAGTCATAGAATGCTTGTAAGTCTTGTTGTTCAGAATCAGTTAGATAATCTTTTTTATTGAGTAAGATATCGAGTGCATCTTGTTCGGGATGGAAGGAATCCTCGATTGTACCCTGTCCATTCGTTCCGTAAAAAGTAGGCTGTTCTTCATTCAAAAGCGTTAAGGAACGACCAAAGAAGGTTAAATATCCATAGCGTAGAAACAAGATGACCGCAAGTAGTACTGCTAATAGGATACCAATTTTAGCGACAAGAGGATAATACATATGACTTTTCGTGCCTTTTTTATACGGTGGAATATGTAGTTCTTGTGTATCTTCTAGATTGTGTTTTTTAAACATGTGGATTCCTTTGTGAAGAAGCTATATTGCATATTTGTTGTATCATAGGTCACCTTTTGGATTCGTATCCATTATAAGATAAAACAAAGAGAACTTAAATGTTAACCACAGTCATCGGACTTGAAAGCCGATAAGAAATAAGCTATAACGATAATAGAGAGAATGACTGTTCCATTCGCAGTCAGTTCAAGCATTCTTGGTGTAGCTTTGCTGCAGCGCGCCAAACGGAGGCCTTCATGAATGCAGAGTGTTGTACCACATCCGTGTGGACAACATTCCAACAGTTTGTATCATTGTTTCACTTTAAAACCCTGGTAGTCATTTCTATCAGGGCATTTTACGTCTAATAAAAAATGCACTTTAGAAAGTGCACACTATGTATTCCGGATTACCGGAGTATTCCGGATTACCGGACCATTGATCAATTTTAAAATATTAATGCTGTTCAGCATCAACATTTTCATAACGGCTGTAATTCTGAATTACGATTGTACCTGCCTCTGCTTCTGTGTTGAGACGTGCGTATCCGTTGTCGTCTGTAAATTCAATAATTGTGCCGCCATCGATAGTAACATATTCGATACGATGACTCATATATCTTATCTCCTTTCTTGTTGTTTATGTTTTACACGATTTTTTTTGTGGATGCAAGAGATTTGCTACACATTTACCCGCATTTTATTTTGGATTCACACATGTCTTATTTTGTTGAATTTTGATATAAAAGTACAGGATTATGTACTATAAAAATTGCGACCTTTTTTATAATAACAAACGAAAGGAGGTAAGGAATAGCATTGACTTGATAGTCATGAAAGGTAAAATTTATGATATAAGCATATGCTTTTTCAGTTAATGACAGGAGACTTTACCATGACCGACACGAACAATTTTTTACTGAATTTATCCGTTCTGTATCGAAACGTACAGAAATATTTTGATAAAGTGTTGGCACGGTATGAAATAGGATCGGGACAAGTCATTATCTTGATGTATATCAATGAACATGTAGGAACGACCATGCAAGATGTCAGTCGTGTCAGTGAAGTTGATAAGGGTACAACGACAAAGTCTGTCAACCGTTTGATTGACCAAGGATATGTCCAGGTTCGCCAAGATGAGAATGATCGTCGTGTCAAACGTCTCTATACGACAGAAAAAGCTGCCGAAATCATGAATTCTGTTTATGAATATCGTAATGCATGCCGTAATACATTAGCAGAAGGTATGGATTTTGATGCATTTGAAAAAGGTCTACAAGAAGCTTGTGATAATTCTAGGACACAGTTCAATATGGAAGAAGAGTTTGAGGGGTTACGCATTGGTGGACTACAGAAGATGACGCTGTTAGATTATCCTGGAAAAGTTGCTTGTACGATCTTTATGGCAGGTTGTGGCTTTAAATGCCCATTCTGTCATAATCGTGATCTGGTATATATTCCAGAAGATTATACGTTCTTTGATTTAGAAGAGGTTCTACAATATTTGGAAAAGCGAAAAGGTATTTTGGATGGGGTATGTATCTCCGGTGGAGAACCTCTCATGCAGAATGGATTGAAGCCATTTATACGTAAAGTACGTTCTTTCGGTTATCAGATTAAGCTTGATACAAATGGGGATCGTCCCGATAAACTGAAAGAACTATGCGATGAAGGACTTGTGGACTATATTGCAATGGATATTAAGAATGGTCCAGAAAAATATGCTAGGACAGTAGCGATGGATCCTTCTACATTTACTTTAGATAAGATACAAGAAAGTATTGCTTATTTAAAAAAAGGAAATGTGCCATTTGAATTCCGTACAACGGTCGTCAAAGAATTACATACCCAAGAAGATCTTTTACAGATTGCGGAATGGATTGGCCCGGTCGAGCATTATTATTTACAGCAATTCAAAGACTCTGGTCATTTGATATGCCCGGGTTTCTCCGCTTATTCCTATCGTGAGATGCAAGAGCTTCTCGAACAAGTCCAAAAAATAATTCCACAAACAGAACTGCGTGGAGTGAAAGAAGGATAACGATGTATCAAGTAAGAAAAAGAGATGGTAAAGTCACAGCGTTTGATATCACTAAGATTTCTGGTGCGATTCAGAAAGCATTCGATGCATGTGAAAGAGAATATAATTCAAATATTATCGATTTGATTGCATTACGTGTCACAAGTGATTTTGAACCTAAAATTAAAGATGGTGTGATTGATGTAGAAACCATTCAAGATTCCGTAGAGACTATCTTGAGTGTCAGTGGCTATTCGGATGTTGCGAAAGCCTATATTTTATACCGTAAGCAAAGAGAAACCATTCGTAATCTGAATGCGACATCTTTGGACTATAAGAAAGTTGTGGATAGTTACTTACAATCTTTAGATTGGCGAGTCAAAGAGAATAGTACCGTTACCTACTCGGTCGGTGGTCTTATCTTATCGAACTCTGGTGCAATTACAGCAAATTATTGGTTGTCCGAAGTTTATGATAAAGAGATTGCAGAAGCACATCGTTCGGGAGATATTCATATTCATGATCTGAGTATGTTGACAGGATATTGTGCTGGTTGGTCTTTAAAACAATTGATTCTAGAAGGCCTTGGGGGAGTGGAAGGGAAGATTTCTTCTGGTCCTGCGAAACATTTAAATACATTATGCGAGCAGATGGTGAATTTCCTTGGTATCATGCAAAATGAATGGGCGGGAGCACAAGCTTTTTCATCCTTTGATACGTATCTTGCTCCATTTGTAAAAGTCGATTCTCTATCTTATAAAGAAGTAAAACAGTGCATGCAGCTATTTATATATGGGGTCAATACTCCTTCCCGTTGGGGAACACAGGCCCCTTTTACCAATATTACTTTGGATTGGACTGTGCCAGAGGATCTAGCGGATCTTTCTGCAATTGTTGGTGGAAAACCACAAGATTTCTGTTATAAAGATTGTCGGCAAGAGATGGATATGATCAATAAAGCTTTTATTGAAGTGATGATTGAAGGCGATTATGAAGGTAGAGGATTTCAATATCCGATTCCGACTTATTCCATCACGAAAGACTTTGATTGGTCGGATACGGAGAATAATCGTCTCTTATTTGAAATGACCGCGAAGTATGGAACGCCTTATTTTTCAAATTATGTCAATTCCGATATGAAACCAAGTGATGTTCGTTCAATGTGTTGTCGCTTACGTTTGGATTTAAGAGAATTAAGGAAAAAATCTGGCGGCTATTTCGGAAGTGGTGAATCAACGGGATCGATTGGCGTTGTAACAATCAATCTGCCGCGTATTGCATATTTAGCAAAAGATGAGAAGGATTTTTTCAATCGTCTCGATCGATTGATGGATTTGAGTGCACGTTCTTTAAATACAAAACGTACGGTTATTACAAAGCTATTAAATTCAGGTCTTTATCCCTATACGAAACGCTATCTAGGTACATTCCAAAATCACTTTTCTACAATTGGTGTGATCGGTATGAATGAAGTTGGTTTGAATGCGAATTGGATACGCAAAGATCTGACCCATAAAGAGACACAAGAATTTGCTGTACATGTGCTAAAGCATATGCGGGAACGTCTCAAAGATTATCAGGAACAATATGGCAATCTTTATAACTTAGAGGCAACGCCAGCTGAATCCACGACCTATCGTCTTGCTAAGCATGATCGAGAACGTTATCCTGACATTATTACTGCCAATGATGCAGGTACGCCATATTATACGAATAGTTCTCATCTTCCAGTTGGCTTTACGGATGATCTGTTCGAAGCACTCGATATTCAAGATCCTCTACAGGTACTTTATACATCCGGAACGGTATTTCATGCTTTCTTAGGTGAGCGTTTACAAGATTGGCGTTCTTCGGCAGCGCTTGTTCGTAAGATTGCGGAAAACTACAAGTTGCCATATTATACATTGTCTCCAACCTATTCGATCTGTCCGAAGGATGGTTACTTGAGTGGAGAAGTATGGAAGTGTCCAAAGTGTGGTGCGGATACCGAAGTTTATTCTCGTATTACGGGATATTATCGTCCTGTGAAGAATTGGAATGATGGAAAACGGCAGGAATATCAAGATCGTAAGACATATTCGGTAGATGGAATCGGTACGCGTTGTAGCAAAGAAACAGCGGGGAATTCTGCGAGTTCGATAGAAACCTGTCGCATCACAAATCTTTTATTCACAACTTCGACTTGTCCTAATTGTAAGATGGTCGAAGAAGTATTAAAACAGAAACAGATACCGTATCGTACGATCGATTCTGAAAAAGAACAAGAGCTGGTTCAGAAATATAATATTTTACAAGCTCCGACTCTTGTTGTGCTGAAAGATGGTATATCCTCTTTATATGCAGGGGTTCCAGCAATCATGGAGTGGTTACGATAAGAAAAAGAAGTGTACCTCAAGGAGAGGTTTCACTTCTTTTTTTAGATATCAAAGGTTGTACATACAGGGTAATGATCGGATGGGATAATCTTTTCAATCATCTCTTCTGCTTTTCGTACTTGCAAATTTTGTGGCTCTTTATCTAAAAAGATATGGTCAATTGGCATGTGCGAAAAACGAGTGGAACCAATCTTACCACGTAATGTTGTGCCAATCGAACAATCCACAAGATCTTGATATCCATGATTTAGAATCGTTTGGATACTGGCATCTTTACAATTGGAATTGAAGTCACCAGTCAGACATAGAAAGTCTCCTCGTTTGTTCTCTTCTAATATTTCACATAGCTTTTCGGCTTGTTTCTTACGAACAAAGCGGAAATTTACATCGAGATGTGTATTCGCAAATGTGAAGATACGACCAGATTCTTTTTCTTGTAGATAAGCATAGGTCACAATACGAGGAAATTGACTAAAGGCATGACGAGAACCAACTTTTTCAGGATGTGGAGATAACCATACCGTTTTTCCACCGATTAAATTGAAACGATCTTTTCGATAGAGAATCATTGTATATTCATTGTTTACGACGGAATGACGAGTGTCACCGAACGTACCATAATAACGAAAGATATGCCGCAGATATGGAAACATCTCATAGGTCATTTCTTGCGTTCCGATAATATCTGGATGGTACGTCTCCAAGACGTGTTCGATAGCGGGTACACGCTTTGCAAATCCAGATGGTCCGAATACATGTAATAGGTCGGACAGTAAGTTAAAGGTCATTACAGAATAATGTTCCATATACACTATTATACGCTCTGTGTTAGAAAGAAAAAAGAAGCTTTCGCTTCTTAATCCTTTGGGTCTTGATTAAACTTTCCTTTGACTTCACGGGTTCGAATGCAGTTGATAAAGGCATGTGGATCAATTTCTTTGACTTTATCCAATACAATCTTTTCTGAACTTGCATTGATGACAGAATAGATCATCTTACGTTCTTCATCATGGTAGGCACCTTCTCCATCCAAAATCGTAGCACCATGACGTGTGACATCATGAATCATATTTGTAATATCGTGTGGACGATCACTGATGATCAATACGGTAATTTGCTGATAAGTACGATATAACATGTGGATTGTCTGTGTTGAAGCATATTGGAAGATAATGGAATAGAGCGCTTTGTCCCAACCGAACAATAGACCAGCTGTACCAAGAATAAATACATTTAAGGCAAGAGTGATGCTGAAAGCGTCTTTATTATATTTTTGTGATAAGAATACAGATATAAAGTCTGTACCACCACTGGTTGCATCGACCGATAAACAAAGCGAAATGGCAGCTCCTTGAATGATTCCACCGAATATACTGATCAAGAAGATATCGGAAGTTAAAGTATAAGCAGGAATGACATCGACAAGCACACTACTTAGTATAATCATGACAACTGAGTAGAAAGTGAATTTCTTACCGATATACCGGAAGCCGATATAAGCAGGAATCGCATTGAGAATGATATTAATTAAGGTATAAGAAACTTCAATGTGGCAGAATTGTTCAAATATAGATTGAATTAGGATGGTAAGTCCAGTTGCACCGCCTGGATAGAGTCCTCCGTTACGAACAAGAATTTTAATGTTGAGTGCCATTAATGCGGCAGCAATAACGACGGCAAATGGTCTTAACTGATGTTTTTGTTTGGTCTCATCAATAGTAGTCATAGTGGATCTCGCAAGATTCCTCCTTTAAGCGTTCTAATAATACAACGTTCAATGTATACACGCTACTGGAAAAGCGGATATTTAACTAGGTTTCGAGATTTGAAACTGAGTTTCATGGGGTTGCATACATAAGATTGCGTGTATGAAATTATGTTTTGTGTAAAATGGCAATCTATCCTTTATAATTTCTATATATGACAAATACAGTATACGATGATAAATTTTCAAATAAGCCTATGTGGCCTTTAGTCATGGAAATGGCTATTCCGTCTGTGGCAGCACAGATTGTAAACTTACTCTACAGTATTGTAGATAGAATCTATATCGGACATATTCCTGAAATTGGGACTGCTGCTCTTGCAGGAGTCGGTATATGTACGACATTGATTCTGTTGATATCTGCTTTTCCACAATTTGTTGGTGGAGGTGGTGCACCTTTAGCTTCGATTGCGTTAGGAAAAGGAGAAGAAGAAAACGCAAGTAAAATTATGAACAATGGTATTGTTATGTTAGTGGGATTCGCTATCATGAGTATTCTTGTGTGTGGAGTCTTTATGATACCGCTATTGACGATATGTGGTGCTTCCGTAACGACAATGCCTTTTGCAAAAGAATATTTGAGCATCTATTTGATTGGTACTTTCTTTGTGGAAGTGACGATTGGTATGAATCCATTCTTAAATGTGCAAGGTAGAGCGAAGACCGCTATGTTATCGGTCATGATTGGGGCTGGCTGCAATATTATTCTAGATCCGATCTTTATTTTTGGATTGCATATGGGAGTAGCAGGGGCTGCGATTGCGACAGTCATTTCCCAAGGCATCAGTGCGGCTTGGATCTTATATGCATTGCGAGATAAAAACTCACCTTTACGTATCCGTAAAGAACATATGCGTATTGAACTTGGGATTTTAAAACAGATTGTTAGTTTAGGTATTTCACCTTTTGTTATGGGAGCGACAGAATCGGTTATTGGATTCGTTTTAAATGGTTCTTTAGCAAAATATGGAGATATTTATGTTTCTTCTTTAACCGTTATGCAGAGTGCAATGCAGATTGTTGGGGTTCCATGTAGTGGATTTGGACAAGGTGTCATTCCGGTTATTTCCTATAATTATGGGCATCATAATGTGGAAAGAGTGAAACAAGCATTTAAGTGTATGTTAAAAGTAATGTTTACGTATAACTTTGTATTGACATTGATTGCGGTCGTATTTCCACGCTTTACAGCTGGATTATTCACAAATGATGCGGTGCTTATCGATACCGTTGGTAAGACGATGCCATGGTTCATGAGTGGTATGTTGATATTTGGAATGCAAAGAGCATGTCAAAATACCTTTGTGGCAACAAACCAAGCAGGTGCTTCTTTATTTATTGCATTGTTACGTAAAATTTTCTTACTTGTACCATTAGTCTATATTCTTCCACACTTTATCGAGCCAGGTTATAATGGCGTCTATTTAGCAGAGAGTATTGCGGATATGATAGCAGCTACACTCTGTATGATTCTGTTTTTGATCCGTTTCCCTAAAATTTTAAAAAAGATAGAAAAATAAATTGAACAAAGTTCATTATAAGTGTTGACAGCGAATTGAAAACAAGTATAATGAACATTGTTCAACATCGGAGGGCACATGAATACAGTCGTCACATCAAAAGAACAGATCTTAAATACAAGCCGTGAGTTATTACAGACGGAAGGTTGCAAATCGATTAATATTCGTGCAGTCGCTACGGCGTGTGGTGTATCTGTAGGGTCAATTTATAACTATTTTGATTCCAAGGAAGAGCTTGTTCGTGAAACAGTAGAAAGCATATGGTTTGAAATATTTCATTTGTCCGAACAAGATGAAAGCTATGGTGACATTATAACTTGTGTCAAAGAGCTATATCAGAGAATGGAGGAGGGGTGCGAAAAGTATCCAGGATTCTTCATGCTCCATTCGATGAGCTTTGCAAGAAAAGAAAAAGAAAGCGGAAAACAACGTATGCAGGAAGCATGGATGCATATTATCCGTTGCTTATGTTCTGTGATGGAACATGATCCGAACATCCGCAAAGATGCATTTAATGAAAGTTTCTCCTGTAAGAACTTTGCTGATGTTATTTTTTCCCTGATGTTAGCTTCGATGCTGCGTCAGAACTATGATCCTTCTAATTTATTAGAAGTGATCCGAAGAACCGTATACTAAGCACGATTCTTTTTTATAGCTTAAATTGAACTATGTTCACTGATGTTGAAAATAAATAGAAAGAAGGTTATTATGCAGGCAATTGTAGAAACAGTATTTGACATTTTCTATCTCACAACCGTTATCGCAATCGGCATCATCATGATGCGTCGTTGTAAGGGAAACGCACAGTTCCGTTTGTTTGGTATCATGGCCATCACTCTTGGCGCTGGTGACGCTTTCCATCTCGTTCCACGTGCACTCGCTCTTTGTACAACAGGACTTGAAAACTTTACATTCCAGCTTGGTCTTGGTAAGTTGATTACATCCATGACTATGACAGTCTTCTATATTCTCCTCTATTATGTATGGCGTAAACGTTATGATATCAAAGGCCAGAATGGTCTGACAGCATCTATTTACATTCTTTCCGCATTACGTGTTATTCTATGTCTGTGCCCACAGAATCAGTGGTTCGTTGCTAACTCTCCAGTATCTTGGGGAATCATCCGTAACATTCCATTCACAATCATGGGACTCATCATCATCTTCATCTTCTACCGTAGCGCAAAAGAGAACAACGATATAGCATTCAAGTATATGTGGTTAACAATCGTTCTTAGCTTCGGTTTCTATATCCCAGTTGTATTATGGGGTGATGTAGTACCAATGGTAGGTATGCTAATGATTCCAAAGACATTAGCATATGTATGGACTGTACTGATCGGTTATTGGGCTATGAAAAAAGAGGTTAAATAACATGAAAAAGTATATGAATTCTTCAATCATTTATGCAATTCTTGCAATGATTGGAGGAGTCTTCTTCCGTGAATTCACAAAATTTCAGGGATTCACAGGAAAAACAACATTATCTGTAGTGCATACACATTATTTTGTATTAGGTATGCTGTTCTTCTTGATTCTTATGATTCTTGAGAAGAACTTCCATTTTACAGATAAAAAAACAGATCGTACTCTGATCTTCTATCACATCGGTTTGAATATGACAGCGATTATGTTAGCAGTCAGAGGCATCTTGCAGGTATTAAACACAGAGATGTCGGGTGGATTAAATGCGGCTATTTCCGGTATTGCAGGATTGGGCCACATCATCTTGGGTGTAAGTATTATCGTATTACTATTTTCGATAAAAAAGAAAGTTACAGAATAAGATGTATATAGAAGCAGTTCATAGGGATAATGGGCTGCTTTTTTGTGTGTTTGCACAAGAAACAATATTTTATATATTGAATATATAGGTTGAAATACAATTTGTTAATTGATACTATTATAAATGGAAGGTTAGATATCTATCCGACCAATTTGTGGCTGCGCTGTAACAGTATGTTACAGCCTTTTTTGTTAGCGATATAAGAGATAACGCATTGAAAGATAGGATTGCTATAGATTATGAAAGTAATGCAAATAGGAGTTGATATCGATCGAATTGAAATATTTATGAAATAATTGTGTTGTGTTCGGCAATCGTTATTTTGGATGGTCTATTATTGTTGCGTTAATAATCTACCTTTATTTGCACTGCGAATATATTTCGCTAATATGGTGATTCGTACGACTATATTCGAAAAGTTCTTAAAACGCCTTTTTAGCTATCTATAAGCAAAATAAAAAGCCTTAGTAAATTCGAATGACTAAGGTTTTTTTTAGTCGGGATGACGGGATTTGAACCCACGACTTCTTCGTCCCGAACGAAGCGCTCTACTAAGCTGAGCCACATCCCGAATTGCTTTATTTATTATACCAGTGTTTAAATGGAAATACTACTACACATAAGGAATGTTAAAATACATAAAAGTGAGGTAATTATGAAGATTTCAATACTGACAATGTTTCCGGAGATGTTAGATTCTTTAAAGAATTCACCAATTATCCAACATGCGCAAAGAGATGGAATATTAGAACTAGAGATAGTAGATATTAAAGAGTTTGCAGATGGTAGCTTTCGGCATATCGATGATTCACCCTATGGAGGTGGACCGGGCATGATTCTTCGCTGTGAACCTGTTCTGAAGGCATTGCATTCTGTAGAAACAGAAGGGGAACATGTTGTCATTCCGTTACCGATCGGTGCGACATATACAGAGGAGAAGGCACATGCATATACTAAATTAGAACATTTGATTTTGATTGCTGGTCATTATGAAGGTTTAGATGCACGGGTATTACGTTATGCAGATGAATTTATCTCTTTAGGAGACTATGTGATATCAGGTGGAGAATATGCATGTATGATTCTTGTGGATTCCGTTGTTCGTCTGTTAGATGGGGTAATTAAGAAAAAGAGTACTGAAGACGAATCGTTTGAAAATGGTCTTTTGGAATATCCACAATATACTCGTCCAGTTGAATATGAGGGAATGAAGGTTCCGGATGTTTTATTGTCTGGAAATCATGAAAAGATTGCAGAGTGGAAAAAGAAGAAAGCATTAGAATTGACATATCATTGTCGAAAAGACCTTCTTGATACGTATCCTCTTACAGAAGAAGAAAGAAAATATATTGCGGAATTAAAAAAAGAAGAGTGACTGTTCTATAGAGTTCACTCTTCTAAAATAGGAAGTCGATTTCCTAGACGACTAAGAAGTTCATTATTAATTGTGTGGGAAGCGGAAGAAAGAACTGTTGCGGGTAAAAGAGGTCCAATAATAGTGACGACATCGTTATATTTTACATTTGGTATATCGGTCAGATCAACGATGGTTTGATCCATACAGATACGTCCAATGACTGGAAGATCTTTCCCATTCAAGCGAAAATGAATTTGATTCGATAGTACTCTAGGTAGTCCATCTGCGTATCCGATTGGTAGGACACCAATGATGGAATTTCTTTGTAATGTATAAGTACGGCCATATCCGATTGTCTCTTGGGCTCGTAAATGACGTATCAGAATCAATCTTGTGGAAAGAGAGAGAACAGGACGTAGAGAAGGATGCAGAATTGTTTCTTCTCCTTGACTACTTGGGATACCAAATAGGGAGATACCGATTCTAGCATATTGATATTTCAAATCTGGATAGTTTAGTAATCCAGCACTGTTTTGAAGATGTAAGGGAGGAATGGGTATATTCTTTTCTTTTAATTGCTGAATACAAGAATTGAAATGTTCAATCTGGGCTCTTGTGTAGGCAATATCTTCTTTTTGAAAAGAATCGGCAGTACAAAGATGTGAGAAAATACCAGTTACTTTTAAATATGGTAAGTGGAACTGTTGTTGGATTGCATCGATATCTTGATAGTCTGTTCCAATCCGATGCATGCCAGTATCGATTGCGATATGCACTTTCAATGGGATATGTTGTTCATTGAGGGCTTTTGCATAGGGTAGGTCAATCAATGTCTGCGTGATGTTATAGTGATGTAATTGATAGGCTTGGTCGATAGAAGTATGACCGAGTACTAAGATATTGCTTTGGATACCATAATGACGTAAGGCAATCGCTTCTTCAATTGTTGCTGTCGCAAAGAAATGGACACCACATTGTTCGGCAATCGAAGCTATGGTATAGGCTCCATGTCCATAGGCATTGGCCTTTACGACGGCCATCATTTCACATCCTTCTTGCATACAGTTAGTTAGTTCTTTGACGTTGTGGCTTACAGCACCTGTATCGATTGTAATCCAGGATCTTCCTTTTAAGGAAGGTCTTTTTTTTGTTGGAACAAGGCGATAGAGAAGGTAAGATAATGTGATTGTAATTAGTGTCATCCATAGGAATAGGGTCATGTTGTTGTAGTGAATGGATACGATATCGAAAAGCTTTTGTAACACGATCCATACGAGTGGATGAATCAGATAGATATACATAGATATAGGGCGACAGAAGGAATAGTTTCCTTTTTTTATAGTAAGCAGTATTTCAAATAGGAAGTACATGACCGGTACTAGAAATAGATACATTGCATCATGGTGCGGAGAACTGTAAATATGTAGAAATGTAGCTTCGAAAGTCATTATAGATGCGAAGAATAGAAATCCAATTTGATAGATTTTTCTAGAAGCGTACTTTCGTTCCTGACGGATATAGCCACCTAACACAAAGAAGAATGGAGCGAAGAACAAACCATTTCTTGTATAACCAAAAAGGGTATATATTTTTTGATAGAAGGAGGAGAGCCAAGGAAAGAATTCTACTAGAAAAGACCAGCTATCCCCACCTAATCCAATCAAATATAAGATACCGGTCATCACGAAAGCTATATTCCAGTTCCATTTACGAACACAGATCCAAGCAATCAGTCCACCAAAGAAAGCGGCTGGTATATACCAAAGTGTATAATAGGTTCCTTCTGATATCAGACAACGTAGAAAAGTAGGAAAGGAAGTTAGATAGGGTGCTTTGGTATATAAATTGAGGGGAAGGTATAAAAGAAATGCGAATAGACCAATCGAGAATATCTTCTTTAGATAATTCTGTATAGGTGTATTATCTTTTGCATAATGCTGGATACAAAAGAATCCAGATGTCATAAAGAAGAATGGCACAGCAATCCTTGCTAGAATTCGTACTGTAAAGAAGTTCGCTTCGGAAGAGAAGACTAGGAATGGATAGGAATGTCCAATCATGACAAGAATTGCCGCTAAAAAGCGAAACAGGTCGATGCCAGGATAATTCTTATGCATGTTTGCTCCGTATTGTTACAATAAATCCATCGCAATTATTACCGGATATTTTGACAATACCATCTTCTAGAACAGGGATTGCGGTTGTGCCTTTTTGGACGGCAACAAAATAAATACTGTAAAAGAATCCATTCTTATATATATGAAGGGGATTTTCGAAAGAAAACGATTTGAGAAAGGAAATATATTCTTCCAAACAGAAATGTTTTTCTTTCATAATGGAAGCGTGAGGAATACCTACATAACGAAAATGCCATGGTTCATGTGAAATGCCGGTCATCTCTTCTTTTTCTTTTTGATAGCGTTGGATCCAACCATATTGCGGTGCACGTAGCCGGAATTCTTGTGTGGTACCAACATATGGGAAATCGGGACATATAGAATCGATTTTCTCTTGTTGCTTACCGAGGTCGATAGCTAGACCGGTCTGGTGTTCACTACAGTCTGGTAACGCGACAAATTGATAGGTGAAGGTTTCTCCATTTTCTTTTAGAGAAGTGGAGAAGAGGGTGGTCTGTTCTTGGTGAGTGCGAGTACCACTGACTGGTACAATCGTTTCTTCCCCGTGGATTTCATGAATTAAAGCACGTAAAGAAGGAATGCAAGAAGTGCGGATATAGATAGAAGGATATGCATTGCATACAGGAGAAATATCCGTTGGATTCGAAAGCTTGAAGGGATGTTTTGCATTTACAAGAATGAGATTTCCAGTATGGATATCGTTTTCGTTTTTATAGATTGTTCGCATGATATAATCCGATCAATTTTTGCAACATATCTCCAAACGAAAGACCGGCTCCTTTCATCATATTTGGATAACGAGAATGAGAAGTGAAACCTGGGATGGTATTGACTTCATTGAAGACAATCTCATGATCTGGAGTAAAGAAAAAATCGACACGTGCCATGCCATCGCAATGTAGAGTACGGAAAACCTTTTTTGCACATTCTTGTACTTGTTTTTCCTGAAGTGGAGAGAGTGGAGCTGGCATTTGGATGGTAGAAGTCTCCAATGTATATTTTTCATGGAAGTCAAAGAAACCATCTTTTAGAAGGATCGCATCGACACGTCCTGTTATTAATTCTCTTCTACCAAGTACAGCACATCCAACTTCAAAACCTTCAATACTTTCTTCAACGATGACTTCCTCATCAAAGGAAAAAGCGTAATCAATTGCATCTGCAAGAGTAGCTGGATCACTCACTTTTGTAATGCCATAGGAAGATCCTGCACGTAATGGTTTCACAAATACAGGGAATGAGAGTTCTTGCAAGACTCTTTGTATGCCTGTTTTCTGTTCGAATCGGTGGAATAGGACGGAAGAAGGCACACGAATACCAGCGGCAGCGACAAGGCTATGAGCACGCCCTTTGTCCATACATAGAGCGGAAGCTAATGTGCCACAACCGATGACAGGGATTCCTGCAAGTTCAAATAATCCTTGTACTGTACCGTCTTCTCCATTTCTTCCATGCAGAATCGGAAAAGCAAGATCAATCATTTTGGGAGTAATCGTTGTTTCGTGCAATTCCATAATGCTATGAACATTTGGGTCTTGGGATACGACAACAGGAGTCAGATATTCCTTTTTTCGATACCAAGAATCCTCTTGTATTGAACTGAGTGGACCATCATAATGGAACCAACGACCATCCTTTGTAATACCGATAGGATAAATATCATAAGGTAGTTTTTGTAGTTCGGTAAGTACGGCAGTAGCAGATTCGAGTGAGACACTGTACTCACTGGAACGACCACCAAATAAAATAGCAATACATGGTTTCATAATTCCTCCTTAATCTCGATGTCTCGAGGTAGTTCATAACCAATTTCCATATGGTTGATATATAAAGTTTTTTCAATGTGTTCGTTGGTTTTTCGATTTGTTTCTGTACGAAATACGGTAGCGTGTTGATAGATATGACCTTTTTTACGAGTGTAGTTCACATTTTCACTATAGACGGTATATTCGACATTACATTCTGCGTTAGAATGTATTGCAATCGTCATTTCTTCGTTTTTAAAAGAGATGAATTATCATTTTAAGTGCAACACTTATAAAAAATAAAAGTCCATGAA
>CAUWDF010000011.1:0-26755 GCA_963557245.1 uncultured Bulleidia sp. | reverse complement strand
TTATAAACTCACATTAGATGTTGCACTTAATTTGACAAATTACTTATAAAAAAAGCTTGCATAAATTTCATAAACAGTTATAATAAATATTGTCATTGGGATATAGCCAAGCGGTAAGGCAACTGGCTCTGAACCAGTCATTTCGGGAGTTCGAATCTCTCTATCCCAGCCATACAAGACGAATTCGAACTATATTTACTTAATCGGCAACAAAGCGGTAAGTATTATTCGTTTTTGAAAGAAAAAAAGAGTACTCGTAAAAGTACTCTTTTTTTCTTTCCTCAATTTATGGTTGAAAATAATACTTCAACCAGTATCAGCATTATTTAACGATCTTATTTACAACGTATCTCACAAAACATTTTATAAAAACAAAAATGCGCCCACTAAATGTGAGCGCCAAAAACCAATGGAGATTAGTTTTAATAAATAGAAATACGTTTTTATTCAACCAAGTATGTATTGTTATTTTTATCGATTACCGTACGGTATACAACGTCTCCGTCAAGATTGACAACCAACTCTGTATAACCGCCCGAGCCACCTACAACGCCTGCTACGGCTCTTGCAACACCTTGTGAAACAGCTGATACAATCTGTTGATTATTAACTACGGCTGTTCTGCTACCGATATTACCGACCAATTCAGCGCCTGCCTCACGTGCAACGAACAACTGCCCTTCATCTGGGAATCCGCCTTCTGCATATCGTGGCGCACCAACATAAGAACCGCCTGGGCTGAATTTAGGCGATACCCTAATGTTATTTACTTTTTCAAGTTCCTTATTTACATTTCTTGCCATCACAGCCGCTTGACTCTGCATTTTTGATGTAGACGTAAAGAATGAATTATACAAATCATCAAATGACTTGATATTACCGTTCTCATCTCTATCAAGAGTCATAATCTTATTATTGATAGACTTTGCAATAGGATCTAACTTTTCATCACTATCGCCCACATAGTCAAGAATATTCTTCGCCATTTCTGCGATATCTTCATCACCCAACTAAGAAGCCGTCTCTAACGAATCTCTAATTACGTCACTGATATCGCTGATACACGGTTCACCTTCGGCGTATAAATCTGCCAATGCAGAAGCACCAGTTTTTGACATGAGTTCTAAGCATTTAATAGCATCATCGGACGCTTCAGATGTGTACTCAGTAATTACACTTTGAAGTGAAGCCATGTTAAGCTCTCCCGAATTAGCCATTTTCAGCAAGTCACCAGAAGATACGGCGTACATATAGTCGAACTGTTCTTTTGTCATTTGACCAGAATCAACTAATGCTGTTTGTAAAATGTCATGAAGTTCACTATAACTTATTTCACTTTGACTTTTAACCTTATTACCGAGTTCTTTTACCGCATTGAACATTGCATCATAACTTGCAGCGCTAGTTCTTTCCGCAATAGCTAATGCATTCTTCCGTTTCTCAGCCATCTCATTCAAATGGGTCTGATAGTCTGTTTCAGTTGCTAATAAAGCATTCTGCATAGCTGGTCTGCCGTATTTTTCGGCGTATTCTTCGATATTCATGCCGTATTGTTCGTGGAATCTCTCTTGCATGCCGTCAAAATCAGCTTGTGCCTTTTCGTTTTCTTCTCTTACAGTATCAACGAACTTTCCAACTGCACTAGAAGCAAGCGCAACCACGCCCGCTAAAATTGCACCTCCGATAATTAACCAACTGCTTGGTAATAGTGTCGTGATAGCCGTTGCGATTGAACTTAAGAATCCACCTACGCCAGATGTAACAGTAGATACGATACCTTCTCCAACAAATGCCGTTGCTGTTTGAGTCGCTACAGCCGTACCGATATTTGTTGCAAACATTTGTATAGCGCCCTGTAGCATGACATTTTTAGCAAAATCAAACGCCATTGATAATCCACCAATAGCCACTACCAGCCCACTTAAGACTAATCCGTTTTCAGAAGTGAATATCTCTTTGAACGCTCCAACAAAGAAGCTGCCGATACTTTCTACTGCGACCGTGAATACTTGCCACCAGTCTATGGAAGCAATAGCTTTACCTACCGTTTCACCAAGAGTGAACCATAAACTAGGGTCATCCAATGCACTTACAATCTCATTAACGAATCTGCCCGCGCCTTCAATTAAACGTGCCGTGTCAGGACTAGACAACACCTCTTTGATAGTGGAAGATAATTCCTTTGCAAAATTCTTAAACGAGCCGTCTTTACCCGAAAAGAACCCATCAAAGAAGTCTGCAATTACTTTAATTCCACCCTTTAAAGTCTTCTTAATATCATGCCAATTGATACTATCAAAAACGTCTTTTACTGCCTCTCCGACTTTGTATCCGTTTCCAAATGCTTGCGGTAACAGTTCATCCACAAATCCCTTAGCTGTCTGTATAATTGCATCCAATTTATTAGAGAAGTATCTTGAAATGTTATTCCATTCGATATTATCGAACCAACTATTGATTACTTGACCAATAGCCTCTCCAAATCGGTAATAGTTAAACGTTTCCATGAACGTATTAGCGCCGTCAATGATAGCGTTAAGGCCGTCAGCCATTAGTTTTCCTAACTTGCTGAAGTCATACGTTTCCATTACTCCGTTTAGCAATGTAGCAAAACGCATTGCCCAATCATTCAAGAATGGTCTGAACTTGTTATTAATCCAATCGTCCATTGAATCAGTAACAATATTTAAACCGTTACCAATTTGTTTCCCAAGTTCTGTCCAGTCGGTAGTACTCATTAAGTCTTTGATACTATCTGAAACATCAACTACTTCAAACATACCAGAATAATCGACTCCACCCGAGGCACCACCACCGCCACCACCAGAACCACCAGTTTTTGGTGCAGGCATAACGTTCAGTTCATCAAATGAAGCAAGGAACAAGTCAATATCTTTCTTCGCATCCTTGGCGGATTTTCCTACTCCACCGATTGAATCAGCATATGACTTAGGGTATTTGATCGCTTTAATCCACTGCCCTTTACCACCTATGACTGCGAATAGTTGATTAATAACATTAACTAATGCTACGAACTTATCAATCAGTGTATCAAGTACAGGGGCTAATGCATTAAACAGTGGGGCTGTCATTGCACCAAGAGAATTACGTGCATACTCCATACTAGAAGCAATACCGTTCATCGTACTAGCGAACTTATCACCTGTAAGGTCTGCCCACATGTAAGCATTCTGTAATCCAGTCGTAAAACCTTCTGTGATTGACCTTAAAACTGTATTGATTGCACGATATGAAGCAATTCTAGCGAAACTTCTACCTAAATGGTTTACCTTCTTTGTTGCATCAACAATATTTCTGATAAACCTTCCACCGAACGCATCTCCAAGTCTTCTTCCTACATTAATAGCCTCTCTACCAAACTTAGATAATAGCTTAAGTGACTTTACCGAACTCTTTACTCCAACATTTAACGAATGTAATAACCCATTAATATGCTGTTTAGAAGTTTGTATAGTCTCTTTAATCTGTTTATCTTGCAAACGTTCATCTTTCGATTTTACATTTGATAGTGTTTTGATTTTTGAAGCAGATGAACACGCCGTCGCTAATTTATACAGCTTGTCTGCCTCTTTATCATCAATTGTCTTCAATGAAGCAGAAAGGTTGTTGAGATTCTTTATAAAGTTCGAGAAGTCAACGTCATCCATTTTCTTCATTTTATTGAAGGCATTACCAAGTTTATTAAGGCTAGCGCCATATTCACCTAATTTATTTATGTTTTCAGCCGACTTAGATATACCATCAGATATATTTTTGATACTTCGACCAAACCTGTCTACGTCTATACTATCAACATTAGACAAGTACATAAATCCTCTAGCAAAACGGTCAATACCAACGCCAGCTTTATACATGTTTTTTACTGCTGTTTCGTCTAGATCTCCGAACTTATTAAACGATTTTAGAAGTGATGTTATTTTTTTGCTAGCTAACTTCGTTTCGTTTATCTTCGCCATAGCACTTTGCATGCGTGCTGTGGCAAATGTGACTTGGTGTAACCCATTAGCTATTCTAGAATATTTTTCACTGTCACATAGTTTATTAATTGATTCAAGACAAGAAGTAAGTTTTTCGATAGAATCGTCAAACTTTTTTGTATCCGCTTTAATTTCAAAGGTGATTGAACTTGTTTCGATATCAGCACTCATTCGATTCACCACCTTTCATCATTGGCTTTCTTGCTCTTTCTCAAATCGTCTATTCGTACTTTCCTTCCATGCCATCATTCTGTCCATCATCTTCTGATATTCTGCTTTTGCTTTCATTTCTTCCTGTTCCTCACGCTCTTTATCGTCAAGCGGTAAAGGATACTGTGTACTAAACTTAATCTCAGGAACTTTCTGCATAAAGTCATGAAATAGCACGGATGAATCACAAATTGCTCTGAAAATATAAATAGAGTTCCACCACATATAGGAAGGAAAATAACATGACAAACACAAATAAGAACACATTTAAAAAGTACGAAATCATCAGCTATTCTGCTAACGCTGAAAGACTTTCAGAACTATTCACAAACCCTATAGACAATGCCGAAAATGGCGATTCAGTTGAGTCTTTCGATTCTTTGCATGAAGCCATAGAAGCATTTGAAAAACACGAAACGAAATTTAATATTCGCCGATATGGCAAGGAACAAAAGTGCCATGCGACTGTATACACACTGGAAGAAAATGAATATTCAATTGATGAAGATGGCGAACAAGAATATGTTGACATGACAAACACCGTATGGAAAGAAAGTGAACCATTAAAGAATGATATTGAAAAGATAGTCGCAAAGGCTGGAGAAATTTGTGAATCGAATGAAGATATCTCAATTATAGACGCCGTTGTATTGTCAATGTGTTCTGAATCAAACTATTTTCAACCTTCAAACGATGAAGTTACGGATTGTTTTGATTCTGACGGCGAATTAGATGACTTCTTAAACGCACATACAGAAGATGAACTGATGGACTATATTTGCGAACATGCTAATGAATTAGAATATGTAATCGAAAGATTATCCGACCTATTCGACTCAGATATCGTTGGTTACATTTGTGATAAGACTAAAAAATACAGAATGTACAGAATGTAGTGTTTGTGGGGCTTAACCGCCCTACTCACTACGCAACCAAGATTTAAGTTTGTTTATTCAAACAATCGAAAAGGTTGTCACATACGATTTCATATGTTATGATATTATTGCAAGATGCCTAGAAAGGGGGAATAGATGAGTAAGAAGGAAGATAAAAAGAAGCTCAATAAATTAATTCGTATTTATGCAATTATTTCTATTATCCAAGCAGTTATTGACTGCTTGAAATCATTGCAAGAATTAATCTATGAACTTCTTAAATGAGAGAATTGGGGAGTGCTAACCTCTCCCCTATCTCTTCTTACATCATCTCATAATGTTTATGAAACTTCAATCACTGTTATTATTTGTTCTAAGTTTTTTCGGCGGTGTGTACGTATGCAAATCGTTCTATGAACCTACGACATTCCATATTGTTATGGCTGTCAGTAATGTCATTCTTGCGCTACCGCTAGTATTCTTTGGAAAGGAGATTGCGAACCATGTCAAAAAAGAAGGATAGCACATTTAACCAATTGGAATATATCGACAAATTCAACAAGGAAACATATAAGAGTTTTAGCCTTAGAATCAGAAAAGACAATATAAAGGTTCTTAATAAACTGGCTTCCGTTCCGAACAAAACAGATTACATCGTTAAGCTAATAGAAAAAGATATCCACGATCAAGATAACTAAGCAATTTTAGGAGGTATAAAAACATGGGGAAAGACGGTAGAACTTGGAAGGAAAATAAATACATTTATGACGCAAATTATGCAAAAACACATTTTAAGCAATTTTCACTAAAAATACCTTTCAGAGATGAGGCTGTTATTAAAAAGCTAGAAGAGGTTGATAACCGCACTGCGTATATCGTTGGACTTATCCATAAAGACATCGGTGAGTGATTGTAGTTGAGCTTGCACGGTTCAGCTTTGGACGAAAGAAGGTAAATAACATGAATTATGACATTAACAAATCAATGGAATTATACAAAGAACTTTTAAAAGTTGCAGAAACAGCACCGAACGTTGACCGTGTAAGCCTAGAATCGTTTGAACAGTACTTTAAAGTTGCTGGTACGCAAGACAGCACATTTTACAAATTTAAAGAAGAATGTGAAAACGTTTATGGTAAAGAATTTGAGTCTTTTATCGAGCGTGCTTGTTTAGGCGCTGTATGGTTGTCTTTAAAGTTTGATAAGCCTGTCCGATTGACTTATGACACTGAAAAAAAGAAGCGTTCAATGGAACGCCATAAAGAAAAACTCAAGAATGAAAAGAATGTTTTTAAGAACGCTACAGAACAAGCGCAAACAAATAACATTAGACTCAAAAGCCATAATAAGTCATTCGTTACTTTAAGCTCATTGACGGCTGATAATGAAGCGTGGCAGAACGGCGGTAATGAAGTAGCAATGATTGGACTAACTCAAGAAGGTAAGCCATTAGAGCTTGATTTCAACGAGGCTGTACACGTTCTCATTGCAGGCGCTACTGGTTCGGGTAAGTCATGTATGTTAAATTCTATTATCAGCTCTCTCATGCTCAAGAACACGCCTAGAACAGCTAATTTCTTGCTGATTGACCCTAAAAGAGTCGAATTCTTCGATTACAAGAACTCAAACATGCTTTATGGTGGTGCGGTTTGTGAAAGTATAGACAGCGCCGTAAGTGCTTTAAAAGACGTGGTTGAAGAAATGAACTCAAGATATTTATATTTGAGCCGCAAGTCAGACATACACGACGAATTCGGACTATATTTACTTAATTGGCAGCAAAGTGGTAAGTATTGTTCGTTTTAGAAGAATTGAGTGCTCATAAGAGTACTCTTTTTTTATTTCTTTACGATTATTTATCTGCCTTAAGAAAATCCAGTTTTTTTAATTTCTGCACCGCATAAATAAGCCGATTTTTGGCATTGAATTTTTTTGATTTTGAGCTATCGTGGTGCAACGTAACGAACATTTGAAATAAAAAAAGCGAAATCTAACCTAGAACTCTTCAAACTAACGTTAGAAATCGCTAGATTATTAGTTGAGATTATAATCTTACTAATAATCCTTCTATAAGAGGATACGGGGAGAAATCCCCCACCTCTTATTCTATAATATCATCTCAATAGATTAAATAAATGAAAAAATTAGAAATTCTATCAATCATCTTAAATGTAATTGTAATTTGTTTAGGTATTGCAGTTATTTTGAAATTAATGGCTTATTTCAACAAAACAGGACCAACAAATTAAAATATGTCTTAAACCTCAAGAACATACTTCGTCTTTAAAGAATTCCTGTGGATGGAGATCGGAGCACATTTGCTCTTTTTTTTAATTCATCCGTAAGCTCACTTGTATTCAAATTGTATAACCTTCTTATCATTACAAATAACGAGCAGTATTTGTTGAGATATTTTGTAGATACATCTCGATAAAACCGAATTTTTTTCGGTCATACTGTGAATGCTATGTACGTTATTCAAGTGCTCTACTTTGTTATATATTTCATGTCCGGACAAATGCACTATACGATATTTTCGTTCTTCCGCCATTTTGTCATAACATCAGATTCCGTCAGTATATGGAATCGAGTTTTCACAGATGTGTTTTCCAAACATTTTCGATATATTAATAGAGTAGGACTAGCACGTCCTACCGTTCTAAATATCTCGTGTCCGTTTCTATCGGTTGTGGTGACTATACAGATCTGCTCATGGAATATTCCTCTAAGTCTTGAAGGCTCGTCACCTGTGGCGAGCTTTTCTGTTTGTAATTCTAATTCTTTTCGATGATTTAAGGATATATTTTTCATCCAATTTGCAAGCCCCAGACAAAGATTCTTCTTCCTCATAAGAGTTTTTTCCAGAAGGAAGAGAAACTTGTGCCTGTTTTCAAATACACAAGGAAAACATCTGTTTAAACGTTTGGCTGTATCGTTGATTGGTACACATCTTACTGTATCATTACAAATTCCAATAAATTTAACCCGACTGATCTTCATGCAAGAAGTGATTGTATGTGAATCATATACATACTTATGCTTACAATCGAAGCACGGATATCTTTGTTTGCCACACTGTTTTCCTTTTTTGATGAAATGGAATTTCTTGCCACATATAGGCCATACTTCAGGAAGGTTATCTTCCTGATCACGGTGAAATGCCTGACTCTCTTCCATTAGCTAATACCCCTTCTGCTTTTAGGCATCGGAAGCTTTAGATAAAGTAATCAAAATTTCTGTTTATCTCATAATAGCTATCTCCTCTTGATATAACTATATTCGTGTACGGACATTCTACTATACACCATTGAGTACAATCGGAAACTTTAGCCTTTAACGGTTCTAATAAGCAAAAAAATAAAAAAACCATTATAGGCAGCTTTATAATCATAAGTACGAACATAACTCACAAATTATTGCATAGATTACCAATCAATATTAAATGTTTTCAGACATCCCTTGCTTCTATAAATCTATATAATTTTATATTTGCGTACAATCTTCCTAAGAGGGACTCAAATAAGAGATAAATACTGTATACTACATCTAGAATTCATTTTAAAAGCTATAAAAAAAGCTACAAAATTATGTAATAACACGCATACTTCTTCCAAATGAAAAAGCTTGATTTCTTACTAAGTAAGAAATCAAGCTTTAATAATCATTAACATAATGGTTCTAAGTTATCATATTACTATAGTGTGAAAGAGCCAAATATAGTAATGCAGATTCAGTCTTATTTTTATTTCTTATTAAATATATAACGCAACTTACGACGAATCCTTCGATATAAATGATCGCTTTTCCACCACAGATTATACTTACTCTGATTTAAAACAGCATCAAACTCACCTAAGAACTCTAAAAAGTCACCACCAAAGCTCTTCTTAAAATCCTGTTGTCCATAATATTCATCTTTAGGATCTAACGATCCCGAGATGCCTTCAAAATCATATGTTTTCGCACCTTGATTATATAAATCTTCGATTGCATACCGATGAAGAGCAAATGCAGCACGAAAATTCATCAATGTTTTGATTGTATACATATTAACATTCCAAACATTTTCTCCTTGCATGATAATGAATTTTGCACCAAGAGGTACAGCCTCATCTTTATCATAGCCTTTATCTACTATTTCTTGGATTTCTTTGCGCATAGCGTCAATGCTTTTACGTACTGGTTCCATCTTCTTTTCATCTTTCATTTCTGTCAGCCGCTTCTCATCGATTTGAATCTGATTTTGTAAATTGAGTTTTGCCTGATGAAAATTAGTTGTTACAACATAATAATGAACAAATGGTTCATATGTTTTCCAAAGCTTTTTAAAATACTCAATACCATATGGCTCAAAACCCAGTTTATGAGATAGATCTTCTTGCCCCATAACAAGAACATTCAGTTCATCCATTGATGCTTTATGAACCTGAACATCTCTCTGTTCATTCTTATTTGTATATTGATTGCAACGCTTAATTCCCTTCAGAACCGCCTTCCATGGTTGATCCAAATTCAAGCGGTATGTAAAACGACTCATCCAGTTACCACTATAACCATAGTTATAACCCAAATGCGTATATCCACACTCTTTAAATATGTCCGTAACATATTCATGATTGAATCCACACTCTTTTATACGACCGTCTTTTTCGTGTTCCAGACGTGTTATATTTGGATCAATACGCAAGAAAAAAGAACCTTTCTTCTTAGCAAACTCACGAAGATTTTCCAAAAAAAATTTTAAAAGCTCTTTATTTTCATAATCGAGATTAAAACCATACTGACAATAACTATATTGTCCAAGTGGCATTTTAGTCTTCTTATGCAACATAACAGCAGTTGCAATCAAATCTCCATTATCATTTTCTACTCCAAGAAGATCACCCGTATAATATTCTGGCTTCTTAAATTCAATAAAATAACTGGTTTTAGAATAATGATTCAATGGACTGGCAATTGCAAAATCATTAAAGCGGTTCGAATCTATATTTTCTACAAATTTCATTCTGCATCCTTCTTCCCACGAATCTTAGCAGCCTGTTTCAGCAGATAAGGATAAACTTGATCAAATGCTTTATACATAAAAGAATCTAAAACAATATTAAATTCACCAATATACTCTTCAACATTCATGATCCAATTGGATTTAAAAAGCGTAAGGCCATCATCTAATGTACCTTCAATGCCACCAAAACTACAATGAGTAATGCCTAAATCAACACAACGATCTAAACATTTCGCATAGAGTAGGTAACTAGAATACATACGCATATAATCTGGATTATTGCCCATATAAAACAGCTCCATTAAAGAATCATTGTATACAGCAAGAATTCCACATGTGATAACAGAATCATTACCTTCGCGCTCATAATCTGCCTGTAGCTTCTCATATTCTTTCTTATCATTCGTCAATTGCTGACTAATCGTTGCACGTTCTTTTTTCTTCAAAATATCTGAAGAAAGTTTTTCTTCATTTTCAGAAATAGATGTTTTTAGCTTTTCTAACTGTTTTGGAAAGTTGAGCTTTGTTACCATACAGATAGCATGATCTCCATACACATCTAACATGTTCTGAAAATAAGACTCATTACGCAAAGCGACTTTTTTACGAACTTCAGTATAATGCATTGCTGTTGCAAAATCATGAATATATTCAGGTCCTTCAAAAATCTCAATGCCTTTATGTTCACTTGCACGAATACATTTTGCTGTCTTATGTTCAAGATGCTCACGATAATCTGAAGTAACATCCATTTCCGCATTGAAGCGAGGCTGTGTACTTTCTTCAATCCGAATCGTAAAGCCTTTATGTTTAGCGCCTAAGCTCTTCAATTCTTCGACAATATCTTGATTCTCATATGGATGTGACTCATTACGATCACGATACGAATACTTTCTAGATAAAATAGAAGGATCAAAACGAATCGCTATCGCATGACGTTTTTTAGCACATTCTTTTAACGAAGAAAGATAAAATGAAACAAGCTCAAAATTTGTATAATCCATAACAGGCCCACGAGGAATGTAAAATAAAGTTTTTCCTAATGGCATTTTACGTATTAAAACAAGAGCTGTACCGACAATTTTTCCATCCTCTGTCACCGATGTGAGAAGACTATCCCAGTTTGACTTAATCTTTGCCCAAGAAGAACACTGAAATAAAGTATTTTGTTCTGAATGAACAACAAATTCATCCATTATTTTTGGATCTGTATCTAAATGAAAAACATAACTCATAATAAATAAATCCCTTCATTCGCTTACTCATGATAACACAACTAGCAACCATACGATGCCCATTCCGCAAAATAAAAATTTTACATAAAAAAATAGCAATCAAATAAAATTGACTGCTATCTTTCATGGTGACGAGTACGGGGTTCGAACCCGTGAATGCTGCCTTGAGAGGGCAGTGTGTTAAGCCGCTTCACCAACTCGCCATTCTGGAAATGGGTTAAATCCATTTCCAGTACTTGTTTATTATATTATAAACATTTGTTAAATGCAACAAAAATTTATAATTATTTAGCTGCTAACTGAGCTTTAGCTGCATCAACAAGATCTTTGAAACCCTGTTCATCGTGAATAGCGATTTCGGAGAGCATCTTACGGTTAACGTTGATATTAGCAAGCTTTAAGCCATACATGAACTTGCTGTAAGAAAGATCATAAGGTCTAACTGCAGCATTGATACGTGCAATCCAGAGCTTACGCATTTCTCTCTTAGTCTGCTTTCTGTGGATATAAGAATATCTTAAAGAACGCATGACCTGCTCATTGGCTGTTCTATAGAGAAGGTGCTTACTTCCAAAATAACCCTTAGCAAGCTTTAAAACCTTCTTACGTCTATTACGTGTAGGTGTAGATCCTTTAACTCTCATCTTTACTGTGCCTCCTTATTAACCCTGTAACAGTTCTCTATCTCTCTTGAAGTCTGAGCTATGTGCTGTAGTGGACTTAGCAAGATGCATCTTCTGCTTGTGGCTCTTGTTGGCTGCAAAATGAGATACATAGTTGTGCTGTACTTTTAACTTTCCGCTACCTGTTAACTTAGAACGTTTTGCGAAAGTCTTTTTTGTCTTCATCTTAATCTTCTTTGGCTTTCTTGCTTTTGCTTTCATAATATACTCCTTTACTTACCCTTCTTAGGGGAGAATGTCACAGACATAGTGTTACCTTCAAGAACTGGAGGCTTAGTCACTTCAGCGACATCCGAGACCTGCTCGGAAAACTGGTTTATGACCTGACGTCCGACTTCTTGACGTGTGATCATTCTTCCACGGAACTTCATATCAATTCTGACCTTCTGGCCATCTGCAAGCCATTCTCTTGCACGCTTAACTTTTGTTTCAAAGTCATGCTGATCGATGACCGGAGATACACGAAGCGGTTTTACCTCAGATACATGCTGATTCTTTTTTGCTTCTCTCTCTTTCTTCTGCTGTTCAAAACGATAACGACCGTAGTCCAGAATCTTACATACTGGAACTTCAGCCTTTGGTGCTACGCACAGCAGATCAAGATCCTCACTGTAAGCTTTCTCTAAAGCTTCTCGACGCGACATAGTACCGAGCTGATCTCCGTTTGAATCAATGACTAATACTTTATTGAAACGAATATCTTCGTTGACCATATCATTTGGTTCTTTGCGTCTGTTTTTGTTATATTTAACCTTTCCCAAGCAAACCTCCCGTATTGAAAAAAGCAGGTACAGAAAATGCACCTGCCATAAAGATAACCTAATCGATATACTCTCGGCCGTCTACCCAACTCCTTAGGAGATCAGGTGAGAAATGGTGCTTCTTCTTTCCGTGTTTTTCAAACTACCTTATTATTTAACTATATATCAATTAAAATGTCAATCTTTTTTTTTAAAATTAATTTCAAATCCAACCACATTAACTGTAACATCTGTTGGTTTAATACCTGTCATGAATAAAATATTTTCATATATTTTATTCTGAACAAGTTCACATGTAGCTGCAACATTAGCGCCATATTTTACTTTAATATCTGCAGATATTAAAAGTGCATTATCTTCAATTTTTACAGCAAGTGGTTTAAAGAATCCAGATTCATGAAGTCTTACAGCATTTTCAATATCATCGATACTAATTTCCGCAATACTTTTTAATACCGATTTATTAATTGCAGTTAATCCAAGTTCTTTGTTTTCATTTAAAATAACATAGTCTTGAGCCATATATATTACCTCATCTATCTTTATTATATCTAATTCAACTGTACTAATCAAAAATATTATCAATAGCCTTACGGAGCTGTGCTATAACAAAAGCTCGATCCGAAATAAAGGAATCGTATGTTGGATATTTTCTTTCCGTAATATCAACTACAGAATGGAAACTATTCATCACCTCAAACATCTTATCTTCATGTACAATATTGATCTTATTAACATCTATCAAAGCTTCTGCAAGAGATTCTTCTAAATAATCTCTAGTTGCCTGTGCATCTTCTTCAGAATATTTTGTGAACGTTCCATTAAACCAAGATGGCTGAATTAATAGCATTCGAATCACATGTAAAAAATCATTAAAATCCTCATAGTTATTTCCTGGCTGAATCAAAAATATCATCATAAAGAAAACATGCCATTGGAAATCAACATTCAGTTCTTTTTCTAAATATCTTCCTAATGCATCACAAAATAATTCTTTACTCTGATAATCATGTTCTAAATGAAGTTCTGCTGTAAAATCAATTGGGCTTTCCGTTAGAACGTTCAACAATTCTAAGTAATCAATCATACGAACCTGATTATTATTGCCATTCACAAAATCCCTAATATAAATATATTGTGAAATAACTGCTGAACACTTTTTGAAGTCCGTTGTAAAACCGACGGATTCTTTCATCTTACGATTAACCAATTCATTGATTGAGCCAGCAACAAATTTTTTAAACCCCTGTGCATCCATACCAATTTGAGCATGACGTGATTCACGAGAAATCTCGTTATACATAATCTCTAATTGTCTATCAACGACATCTAAATTATCTCGAATTGCACCGAGCATTTCCTTATTGAACTGATCATACATTACAAAATCCGGATTTTTATAGACAACTTCGTGTTCAATATCACTCCAGAAATTATGAACCAGAGATTTTATTTGTAATTCAAAATTTATTTTTTCACCATTAAACAAATAATATCCATCAATACGATAAATCGTAAAACCATTTCTCTGTGTCTGAGGTTGTGGCATATAAAGATTTAAAAAAGCATTTGAATCTTTTTTACAGCGATAGTATGCTTCATCTTCCACTTCTTCAAAATGTTGGAACAACTTCTTATAGATTTCTGTCTCATTTCGGATAAAACGACACTCTAAAGTAACACCTATTAAATCTGACAAATTATCAATTGCTTGTTCTGGAGTTTTATAGTCCAAATAAAAACGATTACGAATCAGCTTTTCACGTAAACTATCCGGGTTTTTTATACGTGATTTGAAAGAGACCATATTGTCATCTTTGGATGAGAACATATTTAAAAAAAGTTCTTTCAGTCTACCTTCTGTATATTCATAAACAGCTTGTTTTTTCTCAAAATAATCAAGTGTGTTATCAATAAAATTAAACAAAGGAATTCTCATATCTAGTTTACCTTGTACGGAATGACTTAGGAAATTTATTCTTTAAAGCCTTTCCATCACTTTTTGCTCCTCCTAGTACATAGCCATGATAACACATTGCATACCAGCCTTTTGCTACATTACGATCAATCTGTTCACCATGCATATATTTCACTACTTCTTCATCCGATAAGTCTATTTTATTGCGAAATGCAGAATAAGAAGACATAAAGAAATGATGTGAGAATTCAAAACGGCCTTTCTTTTCTTCGCCAATAAAAACCTGGTTTCTTAACAAATGAATTTTGCCAGTGTCATAGAAAGGATTCACACCACCATATAAGCGACCATTTTTCATAAAATAATATGGATATGGTTTCTCCAAAATACGATTAACGAGAGTTAATGTTTCTTTGGAAATAACATCTGATTTCAACTGTGAAAGAGAATAAGAATCGGAAGAACCATCTTTTTCCATCTTGGCAACAAAATGGCCTTCTCCTCCATCCATTGGGAAAATTCGAATTGCTTTCTGAATATCTTTCTCTGATACGAATGCATGTCTACCAAATGTCACATCCGTATCCACCATATGCATATCTGGATGGGAATTCAAAAAAGCAAGCACTTGATTCTCATTTTCCTCCAGATTCAAAGTACATGTTGAATAAACAAGAGTACCACCTTTTTTCAAACAATAATATGCATTATCTAATATTTCCTTTTGCAATTGCGCACAAGAATGAACAAGTTCCGGAGACCATTGACGAGAAGCCTCTTCTTCCTTACGCAACATCCCTTCGCCAGAACATGGTGCATCACACAAGATCATATCAAAGAACTCAGGGTATTGTTCATTTAAAAGAGACGTATCACAATTTAATATAATCGCATTGGCTGTACCATTCCGTTCAATATTTTCCAATAAAACCTGAGAACGGCTGCGACTGAACTCATTTGCTATCAATAAACCTTCATTATTCATCTTCTCAGCAATTTGTGTTGTTTTCGAACCAGGAGCAGCACACATATCTAAAACTTTCATACCCGGCACCGGATTTAAAATAGTTACTGCAGAAGATGCAGATGGTTCTTGCATGTAAAAGGCACCAGACATATATTCTGGTGTATATCCTATTCCGCTTTCTGCATCTGTATAATATCCATTTACAGCAAACGGACTCTTTTCATGTGTTAAATCCATAGAAGAAAAAAGTTTTGTAGCATCCCCTTTTAAATTATTGATACGAAAACCCCTTTTAGATGAATTCTGAAGAGCTTCAATATATGCAGGATATTCATCCTTCAGAATTTCTTTCATATTTTCCGAAAATTTATCATTCATATTCGATTAATTTTTCCTTTGTATCACGAAAATCTTGTTCTAATTGCATAATGAGATTATCTCTGTTTTTAAAACACTTCTCTTCGCGAAGAAAATGAACAAATTCCAATTTAATCTGACGATTGTAGAGATCACCTTTAAAATCAAGAATATTTGCTTCTAAGGACATATCGTTCTGATAATTCAATGTTGGATTATGACCAAGATTAATCATCGTCTTATATCTTTTACCCTGTACAATTGCAAATCCAGCATACACGCCACCTTTTGGAAGAATATATTCTTTCGAATACTGAACATTAGCAGTCGGAAAACCTAAACTGCTTCCAACTCTATTTCCATGAACAACTGTTCCTTCGATTGTAAACCAGTCACCTAACATACGATGAGCCGATTCCATGTCACCTTCAATAATAGCTTTTGTAATACGTGTAGAAGAAATCTTACCAAATTCATCTTCTATAGGTGGAATAACATAAACAGGAACTCCTAAAGATTCTTTTAAAGACTCTGTATCTCCCCTCCCCATAAAGCCATAATGAAAGTCAAACCCACAAACAAGAGAAGTTAAATTTAATTTTTTAAGAATATCAGAGACAAATTTTTCTGGACTTAGCTGACACATTTCTTTTGTGAACTTTAAAATAACTACATTCTGAATACCAAGTTCAACCGCCTTATTCAATCTTTCTCTAAAAGTAGATATATGTTTAATATCCGCTTCATCTATACCTCGGATAGGAACCCAAGGGTCTGGATCAAAAGTAATCAAAGCAGACTCTGCTTGTGTTTCTTTTGCACACTCTAATGTCTTTTGAATAAGCGCTCTATGCCCAATATGCATACCATCAAAATAACCGATGCAAGCTGCTAATGGCCCTGTATAAACACGCTTTGTTTCTGTACTTATCGTAATAATCCGCATATTAGAACAACCCTCTGATACAATGGAACACATTTCCGTTCTCTCTTGCATAGGCAGCTAAAATCGAGCCTGAATGAGTCAAAATGACATTATCATATATTGTATTCAATCGAATTCGTTTGCCATTTAAAACATCTTGATATTTATCTATTTCAACTCTCTGCCATATAGGATCAATAACTTTATCTGGTGTTGTAAATCCTTTGCCTAAAGATGCCTTTTCTAAATCATCTAAAGAAATACAATCCTCTAAAGATAAAGACTCAATTCCATATCTGACTAATGATGTCATAGTACCTACTTCACCCAACTCTTTTGCAAAATCGGAGATTAAAGTACGAATGTATGTTCCGGACGAAACCACCGCATCCATTTGGTAAAGATTTTCTCCAATTTCAGATACAGTTAAGGAAGAAACATGAATAGGACGCGGTTCTCTCTCAATTTCAATTCCTTTACGAGCTAACTCATAAAGTTTTTTGCCATCTTTTTTTAAAGCAGAATACATAGGAGGAACCTGCATTAAGTCCCCAGTCATTTTCTTGCAGACTTTATCTAGCTCCTCTTGAGAATAAAATTTAGGTTCTTTCTCTTCTACTTCATTTCCCCAAATATCTTCCGTATCTGTTCGAATACCAAGTTTAAATTCAGCTATATAATGCTTATGATCTTTAATACAATACGGAACCAGTTTTGTATATTTTCCTAAAAGAACAATCATTAATCCTGTAGCATTTGGATCTAAAGTACCTGTATGACCTGCCTTTTTTTCATGAAAGACTCTTCTGCATCGACTAATCGCATCGAATGAAGTCATTCCTGCAGGTTTATTTAATAATATAATCGCATCCATAAACAAGCAGTATTATAACAGCTATCCTCTCATTTGCACATAACACCATAAAAAATTACTTTTTCGTTTATAAAGTAAATATCAACATACAAAATAAATCACAAAAAATTAATGCAAATTATACTTGACTAAAAACAAAATTATCCTATTATAGGGCATGTAAATAAAACCGAATAGAGGTAGCGACGCAGAATAGTAATATACAGAGTTGGCAAACTATGAAGTATATGAAAGGCAATCGTCGCCGAATGTTCTGGATTGGCAATGATAGATCATGGGGGTATAGAAAATATCTATATCACTCCTTCATTCATTGAAGAGGCGCTATTGCAATGGATAACTGCAGAATCCGTTTATGATAGCAAACGGGTTTTATTTTTATCCAGGAGGTTTTTATGAAAAATATTTTTACTAAAGTAAGTCTCGCTCTCGCTACAGTACTTGCTCTATCCAGCTGTGGCACACCCACATCTTCTACTACAAGTGAAACCCAAAAAGATGACTCTGTATTAAGAGTAGGTATGGAATGCAATTATGCTCCTTTTAACTGGACAACTTCAAAAGACGGAAAATTCACCCAAAAAATAAATGACGTTGACTACTGTGATGGATATGACGTAGTTATGGCTGAAAAATTAGCAGAAAAGCTCGGTAAAGAAGTCCAAATCGTAAAGTTGGACTGGAGTAACCTGACACTTTCCCTAAATAACGGTAAAATTGACGCTATCATTGCTGGTATGACAAATACACCAGAACGAGCAAAAGAAGTAGATTTTACAGATCCTTACTACGAATCAGAAGAAGTTATTCTTGTTAAAGCAGATAGCAAATATGCTTCTGCTACAAGTCTTTCCGATTTCAAAAATGCAAAAGTACAAGGACAAATGAATACAATGTATGACACTATCATCGATCAGATTAATGGTGTAAACCACATGCCAGCTGCTGAATCCTTCCCTGCTGCTATTCAAGCATTACAGTCTGGTGCTACAGATGGTGTCACAGCAGAACTTCCTGTAGCCAAAGGTGTAGTCGAAGCAAATCCGAACCTTACTATGGTTCGCTTTGAAAAAGGAAAAGGATTTGATGCAGATACAACTGTTTCAATTGCTGTTAAAAAGGGAAATACAGAATTGTTAAATCAGTTACAGAATGCATTGAGTTCAATTGATACAGATACAAGAAACAAAATGATGGAAGATGCTGTAAGTCGTCAGCCGGCGGTAAAATAATGTTTATTCAGAATTGCATAGAAATACTGACTCAATATAGTTCTAGTCTTTGGCTAGGCATACGTACAACTTTAATTTTGGCATTTATTGGTACTAGTTGTGGTCTTATTATCGGTCTTTTAGTTGGTGGCTTAAAAGCTGTAAAATTAGATTATACAGTATCCCCTATTGTAAAAGCATTAAAAAAGGTATTCGATTGGTTCGCTAATATTTATATTGCTATTTTCCGTGGAACACCAATGATGGTACAAGCTCTGTTTATCTATTATATGCTTTTAAATGTTATACATTGGAATGAATTTACAGCTGCTGGTGTTGTCATTTCTATCAATACTGGTGCATACATGGCAGAGATTATCCGTTCAGGTATTCAATCTGTCGATCCTGGTCAAACAGAAGCAGCACGTTCTTTAGGTATGTCAAATGCACAGACAATGTTCTCCGTTGTACTTCCACAAGCCATCAAGAACGCATTCCCATCAATCGGAAATGAACTGATTGTCAATATCAAAGATTCTTCTGTTTTAATGATTATTTCCATTACCGAATTAATGTTCCAAGCAAAGAGTATCGCAGGTTCTACCTTTCACTTCACAGAAGCATACTTTATTGAAGCTATGATCTATCTGATCTTAACAGGTATAGCCTCAATCATCCTTAATGCAATAGAAAAACAAATCAATAAAGAAACTCCCCTTTCCATTCCAATGAGCTCAACAGATCCAAAACATGTTGACCTATCTATGAAAGGAGAAAAAAATAAATGGCCCTTGTAGAAATTAATGATATCCATAAAAGCTTTGGAAATCTTGAAGTATTAAAAGGTGTTGATTTTACAGTCAATGAAGGTGAAGTAGTCTGCCTGATTGGACGTTCCGGATCAGGAAAATCCACTTTATTACGTTGTATCAATCTATTGGAAAAACCAGATACAGGATCGATTAAAGTATTTGGTGAAGATGTTTTACAATTACACAATGTAAATGCATATCGTTCCAAAGTCGGTATGTGTTTCCAGCAGTTTAATTTATTTTCAAATAAAAATGTCATTGAAAATTGCATCTTGCCACAAATGAAAGTACATCATACTTCAAAAGAAGAAGCTCATGAAAAAGCTCTATATTACTTAAAAAAAGTTGGTATGGATGAATTTGCGGAAGCATCTGTCAATAAGATTTCAGGTGGACAAAAGCAACGTGTTGCCATTGCTAGAGCACTCTGCATGAGTCCAAAATTGATGTTGTTCGATGAACCAACTTCAGCGCTGGATCCAGAAATGGTTGGTGAAGTCTTGAATGTAATGAAAGATCTTGCAAAAGAAGGTCTTACAATGATTATTGTCACGCATGAAATGGGATTTGCACGCGAAGTTGCAGATCATCTTGTCTTTATGAACAACGGAATCATTGAAGAAAGTGGAACACCAGAACAATTATTCAATCATCCTCAAAAAGCAGCTACAAAGCAGTTTCTTCGTGCTGCTGAAAACAAATAAAAACATTATTTTCCTCTCTATGTTACAATACTGACATATGAAAAGAATTTATATTGAAATAACAAATATATGTAACTTATCATGCGCTTTCTGTAAAAGTCATGATCGAGAACCTCGTATTATGACTGTAAATGAATTTGAGCATATATTAAAACAAGTAAAACCATATACAGATTTTATCTATCTTCATGTCCAAGGAGAACCATTAATACATCCTTATCTTGAAGAAATTCTCCATTTAACAGATCAATACCAAATGCAAGTACAACTTGTAACAAATGCAGTAAAACTATTTAATCATACAAACTTATATAACCATTTATCTTTACGTAAGATTTCCTTTTCACTCCAATCAATTGAATATCAACCTGTTACAGATCCTATTCAGTATTTAAATACGATTCTGGACTTTTGTAAGACAAGCTCTTCTTTAGGACATCCTTATTGTGAAATACGATTTTGGCGAGATGACCAAGCTTCTATGCCTCGCACGTTACAATGTATCCAATATTTAAAAGAGAATTACTATTTTATGGATACAAACAGAAGAAAAAGTTGTGAAATTCTAAAAAATGTATATATAAGTTATGGCAATGAATTTGAATGGCCTAATATAAACGAACAACATGAAACTATATATGGAACTTGCCATGGAGCGATTGATCAACTAGCTATTTTATCAAATGGAACCGTAGTACCATGTTGCCTAGATGCAGATGGAAATATTCCTCTTGGTAATATATTCCAAAATAATTTAAATTCTATTCTCCATTCTTCTCGCTATATTGAAATGGTCGAAGGTTTCCGTAAACATATTTTGACCGAAAATCTATGCAAAAAATGTACGTTTCGTAAACGTTTTAAATAGGATGCCACATAAGTGGCATCCTATTTTTATACTTCTAAATAAACATAAAAAGTAAGACCGTTTCTAACATTTAAAGAATAAAGAGATACATCAATATCCAAAATATTTCCTGAATTTCTCTCAACAATTACTGCAACCTTTTTCTTTTTTACAAAATAACTGCAATCCGGAACTACAGCGAGACTTTCCAGAAGCTGACGAAAAGAAATAGAAGCGCGGCAACTTACCTCTAATGTCTCCATTTTAACTGGAAAATAGAGAAAAAAGTGTAACAATTCATCATTCATCTAATATCCGTATAACCTCACTTTTGTGTTTTGCAAATAAAATACCTTCATTCTGTCGCAAATTTTTTTTATCTATTCGGAATTCATATTGACGAAGATAGTTCTTACCAATTAGTAATATTGGATATTTTTCTTTCCATTTTACAGCTTGATTCGTTGTACAGAAAATAAGATTCGCCTCTTGCGATTCCATATCATCGAGATAAGAGCACATACAATATTTTTTCATGCAATTATAAAATGGTATTAATTCTTCTTCGTATGTGCTTGTAACAATTAAACGACTATCTTTTCCCATTATGAACCATTCACAACTATCTTTATGCATTCCTATTGCAATCCCCTCTTCCTTACAATTCTTTCTGATAACTTTCTCCGGAAGACATTTGAGATGGAATTTATTGATGGAATTACTTTCAAAAGTCAAAATAATTTTTTTAAAATATTCCCTCTCTGTATGTAACCACTTACACTCTAAAACATGCCCCCTTTTTACTAACCCAAATCCTTTTTCCTTTTGAATCTTCTTTTCCGTTGTATCAAGAATAGACTGTACAACTTGAAGATTCTCTTCATATAGAACAATCTTCTCATCTAACAAAGAATTTTCGCGAATTGTTAAAGAGTTGTACTGAGACAAGAAAAGATACACACTTACATTATTTTCTTGTATTTTCTGTAAAAATTGATAAAACTTGGTATGTCCTTCTGGCGTATCTCCTACAATTGATACATAATCAAAAATCACCCAGATTCTATGAATCGTGCAAGGTGTACATAAATATTTAATCAGTTTTTCTTTTTTCTCAGTATAACTACCTTTGAAGCTTTCACAAACATTTGGATGATTTACAATCACTTTTTCTATCTCTTTATCTGGAAGGTCTGTAATAAAAATCTGATCTTCTTTTTGGCTTTTAGAAACCAAAGAAACCAATAATGAATTTAAAACTTTTTTTCTTTCTTCAAAATTCGATGAAAAAAATCCGATTTTTTCAACTTTATGAAGTTGAATTTTAAATTCAGAATATCGATTATGATAAAAATCATCTACTAAACCCATTATATCATTTTTATATGATTGATTTTCAATTATTAATTTAGATAATGGTTCTTTCCATAATTTATGAATATCCGATTTTGCATATTTCAGAGTTTGAAAAGCATTACAAAGTTCTAATAACTGAGGCTTCCCTTTTTTCATAAAATCACTCGTACAAATTGCTTCTGTTCCATCTGCAGACAAGATAGATATCTCATTACCTTCTAATATACGTCGTGCATTTATATATGCACATTTTCCTTTTGTATGATCATTATCAGTTATTAAAATAAAATCGCCCGGATTTTGTAAAAAAATTGCTTCATCAGAATGAATCATATCCCACGAATCTTGCTTCTGCGAAACTTTTAGGCAAATTTTAAAAGAGCAATTTGCAAGTATTTCATCGCTAATAATTCCACCTGGCTTTTGAGTACATAGAATCAAATGAATTCCTAAACTTCTACCAATACGAGAAATTGAAATTAAATCATTCAAAAAATCTGGTCTTGTTTTCTTTAGTTCTGCGAACTCATCAACAACAATTACAAGATCTGCTAAATATGGCAGCTTACAAGTCGTATCCCATACAGAACGATAATCATGAAGATTCATCACTTGATATTTAGAAATAGTATTCATTTCCTTAATGAGTGTTTCTCTTTTAATGCATTCATTTTGAAAAGATATTAAAGCTCTCTCCATTTGATCTGTATCTAAGTTCGAAAGAGTTCCGACAGTATGGGGCAATGATCGAAAAGAGTCTGCTAAACCACCGCCTTTAAAGTCGATAAATGAAAACTGTACTTCTTTTGGAGAATAGTTGATTGCCAATGACATCATAATCGTCATTAACAATTCACTTTTGCCACTTCCTGTCATACCAGCCACAATTCCATGTGGGCCATTATGCGCTTCATGAAGATTCAAAATGATTTCTTCTCCATTTTCCTTTTTCCCTATTACAGCACATAAGCCATGATCTGCTCGATTTGAATTCCAACGATCTAAAATTTGAAAATCACGTATCGAATCACATTGATATGCAGAAAAGAAATCATACTTTTTTGTCTGGAAATTAATTTCTGGTAGTACAAAGTCATTTAAAAGTTCATACATTTGTTTATCTGAAACATAAGGGATAGTAACTTGATATACATCTCCATTCGCGCACTCTTTCCATTCTACAAGCTCATTTGTTGAAACGATAACATCACTCTGACAACTATGATTTGACTGAAGCAACTCTAATATACAACCATTATTTTCTGCACTCCATTTTCCAAAACAAATCACAATACACTGATTACTTTCTTTTTGCCAATTTTTGACTTGTTCCTTTTTATTTGTTATCCATCGTTGCCCATTCATATAACAGTTAGGATAGATTCTTGCCCATTCTGGTATACATTCGATGGAATCTGCATAAAAAATACATGGAATATCACTATATTCCGCAATTTGCAGCATAATCCAACGTAAGAAGAACATCTGCATTTTTCCTTGTTCAATACTTATTTTTTTATACGAAAGTAAATCTCTCATTAGTGTCTTCATTGAGATAGAAAATGAATCTTCACTGGATAGATTTAAAATAAATTCATTTTCTTTCTTTTCGTCCACCCCAACACACGATGTACTTTCCGTTATCTCGCCAATGCGTGCCCAAAGAACTCCATGCGTTTGCACATATCGGATATACTTTTTTTCATGTGCTTCTTTGATTCCATCAAATAATGGCAATTTTTCATCCGCTAAATGTTGATATTCTTCGATTTTTTCATAAGCTAATCTCTTTTGACTTTCGATTTGACTCTTTTGTTCCTGCTCTTTTTTTAAATATTCTTTTTTTTCCGAACGTGCTTCTAACAACCATCCCAATGGCATAACGATAGTGGCACAGAAAAGCATGATTGTAGGCATCATCAAAGCAGGGACTGCATCTTTTAGTTGAATACCATCTGGAAATCGTTGCATTAAGCTAAAATACGCCGTTACTAAAGAACCAGATGCCATTAAAAGTGAAGGAAATACCGTCATCCATCTAGAACGCTGTATATTGAGTGGTAATAATGTATTCGATGGAAAAGACATACGAACTTGAATTGGAAAATAGAATTGGCATCCATAAACCTCATCACGTAACTGAAGAGATGGTACAATTGCATTTGTATCAGAAGATGGCCTCCATTTCTGAAGATGATTCTGTACTATTTTACATTCATTCATATAAAGAAATTCTTTCTCAAAATGAATGATAAAAGGATACATCAGTACTTCATCACCATCCGAAATATAACGTCTTGAGATACTTTCTCTACGATTCAGCACAATTGGAAAAATGGAATTATTACCGCTGCAGGAATATTCATCGATTTCCAATTCCCATTGGCAACCATTCTTTTCGATTTGTACATCTCCATTTTCTGAAAATAAACAATGCTTTTGACGTTTATAAAAAGAATATTGCATATCACTTTCAAAATGTGCAATCAAACAACCTTTTCGATTACTCTTTATCTCATCAAAGAATACTGTCTCCCCCTCTCGAAATATCACTTTATTAAAATGTATCTGCTTTGGCGATTTTATGCGAAAACCTTCCCGAAATGGATAAATATAACATGGAATTGAAAAAAGACATATACGGGTCAAATGCTCCTGCGTTAATATAGATGCTTTTCCATCTTCATATATCCAAAGAATCATGATGTTTTTACCAATACTGTACAATGAATTTTGTGAGCTCCATCACCGGTTGTAATCGTTATTTCTGAAGAACCAGATTTTAATCCTTTTAAAACACCATTTTTATCGACAGATACAATATCTTCGTAGCGAGAAACAAATACTAATTCTTCCTTAGTATAACCTTTTGGAAGACCTGTAATCTTAATTTCTTTTTTTTCGCCAATATTCAATGCAAGTGCATACCTATCTAAAGTGATTTTGTCCGAAACATTGAGTCCATCTGGATTTTTCCCAGTTAACCAATCTTTATAGGTACATTTTTTTACAAAATGAAAATTTTCTATATGATGCATGCCTTCTGGTAATAACGATGCATTTTTATTGTTTAATAACGAAAATGTCCTACCAATGCCAATTTTTCCAGCTAATGATTGCTTTGAATTGACTGATAATTCTCCAATCCAATTCGCTTCAAGATTTCCACAGGCAAAAATATGATCACAATTTTTGAAAGAATTGGCAGCAAAATCTGGTGATATATCACTTTTTAACACATAATGTTTTCCTTCGGAATCATAAAAGTGAATAATGGTATCCGCTGAAGATCTCGCTCCAGCTTGGATTCCAATATCACATAACCGAATATTCTCCAGATCCAATCCAAAATGTAATCCTGATGTCATCTTTGCGGATGCCTGAATGATTGAATCTGACTTTGCCTGTCTTTCATGAATCATACGAATATTCCCATTACGAATTTCACACCCCACATTAAATCCTTGTGTTAATACAAGTTCAATTTTTCCAGATGCACGCATATTTAAATCCAAATTCATAGACAAACTCAACATCGGGGAGGATGGAATCGGTACCGTTATCTTCGCAACTGTAATGCTCTGTTCAATCGCATCACCTTTGGAAACAAATGAAGATTTTAAAGTATCTAAAATATTATCTTTATCAATTTTATCAAAATCCATCACTAAATTTTTTGATTTCTGATTTCTCAGTCCAAGATCTTCATCACACTGAAACTGTACTTTGAAATACAAATTTTTAATTGAATTTGCCTCTGATAACCAATCGTAATCACACTTCATACCTGAAACACGTATAGAAGCATATGCTTTAGAACCATGAGATAATATCTTATATGCTTCTGCTTTTATACCAGATTTTCCAGTTGTTACACTAATTGTAAAATCTTTAACTTGAAAAGATTTTGACAAAAAATTATAAGTGCTCATTAAGGAAAGATCTTTTGAATCTTTTCTTTGTTGTAGATGAATTATCATTTTAAGTGCAACACTTATAAAAAATAAAAGTCCATGA
>CAUWDF010000010.1:0-27150 GCA_963557245.1 uncultured Bulleidia sp. | reverse complement strand
ATACCTGTGGTTGGTTTATCTCCAACTGAATTCATGCCTTGCCCGGCACACTAAAAAAATAAAGTGCTACGCAGTCATTACGTAGCACTTTATAAGCGGTATACAATTGAATTAGTTCAGTGAAATGCCCATTGAACAAATTTCAAATTTATTGTGTTTGAACGATTAGAGAACGATGAATGCACAGTTCGTTGGTGCAATCTCAATTGTGCCAGACTTCTTTTCACCTGTCATTTCAGGTACATTATAATCTGCATCAATAATAAGATCCTTACCATTGAGTGTCATAACTGTAGATCTCTTCTTACCATCTTTTGGAGCAAGAACATATACTTCTGCTTCACTTGGTAACTCTACTGTTGTTGCATCTGTTTCTGAGTTATTGATAATGCAGTAAGCAATTCCTTCCTTACCATCCTTACGAGAATGAGCATAAACATGAGCACCTTCACGAATTGGCTCGCCTGTTTCATAAACGTTTTCACCCATAATCTGATCCCAGAGTTTAATAGCAAAGTAGTTAGGACGTGGATCATGTGTGGCACGATCCATCCATGCATAGTCAGAAGCTGTCAATGTGTTATGGAAAATAATACCATCTGTAATTTCAGAGAAACGTCCAGCTTCATTAAGAGTACGGGGAACATCTAAGTATGTAGAAGCCCAAGTGTCTCCTCCTCCACCAGCGTCACCTGCTTCTGTGACCCACATCTGACCATTTGGACAATATTTATCACGCAGTTTTGAAGAACGTTCTGCACTCTCACCAGCTACAGCTAAATAATTTTCTGTAAGAGCCTGAGAATCTAACCAATGCATAGATGGCATTGCCATAGCAAGTCGTTCCGAAACACCATTGTAGCAATGATAAGAATAAACATCTAAATGAGCTGGATCTGTACCCATAAGCTCATCAACACTAGCATCATCCATAAATGCTGGCATTGCTGGTGCATCTTTTCCACCATTACCTGAATCAACTGATCCTCCTGCAGAACCTGGACCAACATATAAACAATTTGGATAATTTTCTTTTAACCATTCCTGGAAGATTTTCTGGTCTCTTGCATGATTTTCAGCTGTATAGCCCTTAGGGAAACCTGTTGATTGAAGCATATTAGGCTCGTTGATAAACTCTGATGCTGCAATATCAACACCATATTCATGCGAGAATTTAAATAACTTTTCAGCTTCTCTTGGTGTCCATTCTGGAACCGGAGCGCTGTTGCATCCATAAACACCTGGGCAACCAGATACAGAAATCATGAGGTTAAGTCCAAGATCCTTAACAAAATCCAAAACACCAATCCACTGTTTTCTAGTTAATACATTTAAATAACCTTCTGGAACAACACCTGGTTCTAATTCTTCATCTAAATCATAATATGTCTTTGTTGCCCATGTACCAGATACACGCATCCACTTTGCGCCGAGCTGCTTTGTCAACTTTCTAAGCTTCTCATTGTAGAGATCAATTGGTTCATAGACCTGCATAAGATCCTTATAAGCACCTTCAATACCACCAGACATGTCAACTTCCAGCATCTTTTCACCACTGACAACATCTTCTGGATAAGCTTTCCAGAAAGTACCACCAGTTACTTCTGCAAATTCGACGTTAAACGATAACATCTTTGAATCCTGTTTGTGAAGAGTCTTAAGACCTTCCTTTTTTAAACTAACAAATTCTGCCATTTTTACCCTTTCTTATTCGTATTTTAGACCGAATCCATATTCATAATAATGGTTTTCGCTATCGCGATATGCATAAGCTTTGCCATTCTCGTCTTTTAATTCATCCGGCATATACTGATCTTTGAGGAAACCTGGAATGTCATTGCGAGATACACAGATGCCATCTTCATTCACGTGAAGAACTTCATCTCCGCGAGGAAGAGTCAATGGAAGTTTTCCAACAGGATTAAACTTACCAAAAATAACATCCAGAATTGCACTCGGATATGTATCAAAACCAACTGTTAATGCATCGGAATATTTTTCAACATTACCAACAATCCAAGCAAGATTAACATTAATATTGGAAATGACTTTTCCTCCATTTTTGTGAACTGCTTCAGCAATTTCACGAATCTTTTCAACACCACATAAAGTTGTCTCTTCATGAACTTCTGTAGAAGGAGTTCCATCTGAATTAACATTACATACCGTCTTATTTTCACAGATATCTAATTCAAGATAACCCTTTGTCGCATTAAAATAAGCTCCAGAAGAAGGAGATACCATCAATAATGCATAATCTGCGTCATGATAATCTTCAACAAGATTATATTCCTGCAACATTTCTCGTAAAGCCTTTGTAGAAGCCTCACCTTTTTCTGCAGTAACTGCAAATGCTTCTGCATAAATCTTCTTACCAGAGCACTTTTGCTTTGTTAAAGGCAATACATCTGTATTCTTTAATAATACCACTGATTTACGGTGTGTGATATTCGCTTCATTCCAATCTTCTTCATTGTGGATCACTTCTTCTGCATGAGCTGGATCTGCATATGGATTTTCAAACATACCAAGCTTGAACTTTTCTGTTAATGTACGAACACAAGCACGATCAATTGACTCATCTGTTAGAACGATATCCTCTTTTTGATAGCCATCTGGAATAGGATGCGTTTCATAATAATCATTTTTTGATCGCTCATAAGCTTCTTTACCAGCTTCATTATCAAACAGACCTGATACCATATCGACACCAGATTGCGTAACTGCAAAACCAATTCTTTCTGGAATATCAAGACTTTCTACACCCCAGCACATATTATGTATGATACCCGTGTCCGAATTGATATATCCTTCAAAACCCATCTGCTTGCGCAAAATCCTATCAATAAACTCTCGATTATAAGCAAATCCGAAAGGTCTTAAAGGAATTGGATTTCCTTCAAAATCTTTTTGTGACGAACTCTTATTTGCACTTGGCTTAGAATAGTACGGCATAATAGAAGCGACTTTATGACGGATTGCGGAACGGAATGTGCGCATATGGTATGTAGCTAAAGAATCTTCTGTAGCATATACATTCCATTGTCCTTCTTTATAATGTGGGTCAAATCCATTTTCACGGGCACCACCACCTGGGAAGTGTTTCAGTGTCAGAGAAATGCCATTTGGATTTTCTCCGTTGGAACCGTTCTGGATACCTGGAATCAAATGATCAACGATTTCTTCAATTAAATCGGGATCTTCTCCAAAAGTTCCAAATGTTCTCTGCCAACGAGGGTCTGTAACCGTATCAGCCATATACATATAGCCTTTACGAAGTCCACATGCTAACCATTCACGACGAACAGTATCCGCGAACTTATCCACAATAGAAAAATCTCCTGTACCTTTCACAGCTGCAGCAATACCTAAAGTACCAGGATAAGTAGCAAATACCCCAGCTGCATCATTCATACCGAATACAACTTCTCCATTCTCATTACGAGAATTGGAGGCAACAAGAACTGGAACAAAGTGATCGCATTCTTCTGCAACAGCTTGTAACTGATCAAGGTAAGAAGCCATATCCGAAGGAGTTGGATTATCACGTAATATTAAATTACGATTCTTCCAATCCTTTAATAATACTGTTGTGCCAGGAAGATCTTGCTGACCAAAGATTGTCTTACCATGTACTTCTGCTTCATCTAATTCACCAGATTCATCTCCAACAGGCTTATGATCTTTTACATTCTTATATGGATATTTTGGACCCATACGCCAGTCAGAAATAAATAACATAGCAATCTTTTCATCAACAGTCAGTTCTTTTACATAAGCTTTTGCACGTTCTTCTGCGCTTAAATGCCAGTCATTAACTGAACTAATTTCTCCTGTACCATCGATATCTTTATAATAAAGACCATCTTTTTCAAATACTTTACGTCCAACTGTTCCTATTTTAGGCCCATTTGGATTTTCAAAATATTGAATTGAATCACTTGCACGTTTTGTCATAAATATACCTAAAAATAAAGACAGTCCACCCTCGTGGTGCACTGTCTTTTCAAATGAATTATCTTTGAACGCGAGCGCCTGCGCCACCCATGATAGCTTCGACTTCCTTCTTAGAAGCCATTGAAGTATCACCAGGAGTAGTCATTGCAAGTGCGCCATGAGCTGCACCATAGTTTACAGCTGTTTCAGCATCTTCTGTTGTCATTAAACCATAGATAAGACCAGAAGCGAAGCTATCTCCACCGCCAACTCTATCTAAGATTTCCAAGCCGTTGTATTCCTTAGACATATGGATTTCACCATCTGCCCAGCAAAGAGCCTTCCAGTCATTAACTGTTGCTGTCTTAACTGTACGGAGTGTTGTAGCAACTGCTTTAAAGTTTGGATATGTCTTAACAGCTTCGTTAATCATATCTTTATAACCATCGATATTTAATGTCTTCAGGCCGTCGTTACCTTTAATTTCAAAACCTAAGCAAGCTGTGAAATCTTCTTCATTACCAATCATGACATCAACGTACTTAGCAATTTCACGGTTAACTTCCTGAGCTTTCTCTAAGCCACCAATTGCTGACCACATAGAAGGACGGTAGTTAAGATCGTAAGAAACGATAGTACCATACTTCTTAGCTGTCTTAATTGCTGCAAGAACTGTTTCACAGGACTGTTCGGAAAGAGCTGCGTAGATACCACCAGTGTGGAGCCAACGAACACCTAATGTACCAAAAATATATTCAAAGTCAAAATCTTCTGGCTTTGCCTTAGAAATAGCTGTATTTGCGCGGTCAGAACAACCAACAGCACCACGGATACCGAAACCTCTTTCTGTAAAGTTCAGACCATTACGACAAACTCTACCGATTCCATCTGTGTCCATCCACTTAATTAAAGATGTATCAACACCACCCTGGAGGATTAAATCTTCCATGAGCTTACCAACTTCATTATTAGCAAAAGCTGTGATCGCAGCAGTCTTTAAACCAAAGCATCTTCTTAAACCACGTACGACGTTATATTCTCCGCCGCCTTCCCACACATCAAAGTGACGGGCAGTCTTAATTCTACCTTCTCCTGGATCGAGTCTTAACATAACTTCACCAAGAGAAACGGCATCATATGTATATGTACCTTCCGGTTTTAAATTTAAATTCATTTTTTCTCCTTATTTGAAAGGATAGCCGCACGAAAAATTCATGCAGCTATCTAGTTTTTTATTCAAAAGCAATCTTACGTGCTTCTTTGCAGAGTTCAGTAATATGCTCAAAGTTACCAGAAGCAACATCTGCTTTAGGGCAAAGCCAGCTTCCACCAACTGCATAAATGAACGGAGCATCCATATATTCTCTTAAATTATCTACACTTACACCCCCTGTAGGCATAAAGGAGATCTGATTAAATGGACCAGATAGACTCTTCATTGCTTTTAAGCCACCATAGACATTCGCTGGGAAGAACTTAAGAACGCGAAGACCCATGTTGATAGCCTTTGTAATTTCTGTAGGTGTAACACAACCTGGCAGAACTGTAATATCATTTTCAATACACCAAGCAACAACTTCTTCGTTAAAACCTGGAGATACGATAAACTTAGCCCCCATCTCAACAGCATGCTTGCACTGTTCGAGATTTAGAACAGTACCTGCTCCAACAAACATGTTAGGGCAATTTTCAGCTACAAGACGGATAGATTCAGCAGCAGCATCTGTACGGAAAGTAATTTCCATAACATCGATACCACCAGCTAATAATGCATTTGCAATATTAACTGCATCAGCAGCATCATCAATTACAACAACTGGAATGACACCACAGTTCTTTACTCTTTCTAATCCAGTCATGAATTAGACTCCTGAGTAAGCTGCGAAACCACAGTCGATAGGTAAAATAACACCTGTGATTGCAGAAGCTGCTTTATCATCGCATAAGAACATTGTAGCACCGAGAAGTTCGTCTGCATCAACGAAACGTCCCATAGGTGTACCATTTAAAATCTTCTTACTACGAGCAGTTGGTGTACCATCTTCGTTATAAAGAAGAGCATGGTTCTGTGCAGAAACTAAGAAACCAGGTGCAATTGCATTGCAACGAATTCCTGTACCAGCAAAATGAGTTGCGAGCCACTGTGTAAAGTTAGAAATAGCAGCCTTAGCAGCAGAATATGCTGGAATCTTTGTTAATGGAATGTAAGCGTTCATACTTGAAATGTTCAAGATGTTACCATGCTTCTTTTCGACCATATCTACAGCAAAAACCTGTGTTGGAATGAGTGTTCCCTGGAAGTTAAGCTTGAAAACAAAATCAACACCAGAATCTTCTAAATCGAAGAAAGACTTTCCACCTTCTTTTGCTTCATGCTGATACTCATTATCTGTTGTTGCACGTGAGTTATTTCCGCCGGCACCATTAATAAGAATATCACATGGACCTAAGTCATTTAAAACTGCACTATGAACTTCTTCAAGAACAGCTCTGTCTAATACGTTTGCCTTATAGCCTTCACATACAAAGCCTTCAGCTTTGATTTCATCTGCGAGCTTCTTAACTGCATCTTCATTTAAGTCTAACGCTGCAACTTTTGCACCAGAACGTGCGAATGCCTTTGCCATGTTGCCACAGATAAGACCTCCAGCACCAGTAATTACTACTACTTTACCGCTAAAATCAATGTTAAGTGGAAGATTTGTCATTTTAAGCCTCCTTTGCTTCCTTATCTAATTTATCAAGCATATCCCAAACACCAAGCATATACATAATGCCTAGTGCACGATCGTATAAACCATATCCTGGACGAACTTTGCCTGGGCCTTCGTCCCATAAATGTCTACCATGATCTGGACGGATATATCCTTCATATCCACAATCATGATAAGCCTTTAAAATTTCTAAAATTCCTGTATCTCCATCACAGTCTCTATGACTTGTCTCAGAGAAATCCCCATTTGGATAATGTTTTACATTACGAATGTGTGCAAATGCGATACGATCACAATGTTTACGTACAATGTTTGCCACATTATTCTTTGGATTCGCATTTAAGCTACCAGAGCAGAGAGTTAAACAGTTATATGGATCATCTACAAGATTTAAAAAATAATCTACGCTCTCTTCATCCACAATTAAGCGTGGTAATCCAAAGATGTCCCATGGTGGATCATCCGGATGAATGGCCATCTTGATGCCACATTCATGACATGTAGGCATAATAGCTTCCAAGAAATACTTTAAGTTTTCCCACAGCTTTTCATGTGTAACACCTTCGTATGCCTTAAATAATTCATCTAACTTTGCCATTCTCTCTGGTTCCCAACCAGGGAAAGACATATTGTATTTTTCTGTGAAGTCCAAGATATACTTTGCCATAGCATTATAATCATCCTGGATCATATCCTTCTGATAATAAAGAGCTGTTGATCCATCTGGAAGTGGATGGAATAAATCGCTTCTTGTCCAGTCGAAGATTGGCATAAAATTATAACAGATTACCTTTACACCGAACTTAGATAAATTTCGGATTGTCTGCTTATAATTCTCAATATATTGATCACGTGATGGAAGACCAATCTTAATGTCATCATGTACGTTGACACTTTCAACTACATCCATATTGAAGCCATATTCATCTAACTGCTTCTTTACTTCTGCAATTTCATTTTCTTCCCAGATTTCACCAGGCATCTTGTTGTGGAGAGCCCAAACAATACCAGTTACTCCTGGAATCTGTTTGATATCCGCTAAAGAAATCTTATCATTTCCCTCACCATACCAGCGGAATGTCATTTGCATTGGCATAAAAGCCTCCTTTCTTATAAGTTGAAGTATTCTTTTGCATTGTTGAAGCAAATATCTTCAACTAATTTTCCGAGATATTCTGTATCAGCAGGCAATTCTCCATCTTCAACCCACTGTCCAATAAGATTACATAATATTCTACGGAAGTATTCATGTCGTGCATAACTCAAGAAACTTCTTGAATCTGTAAGCATACCAATGAAGTTTCCTAAAACACCGAGGTTAGCTAAGCTTGTGAGTTGCTTTACCATACCTGTTTTGTGGTCATTGAACCACCAAGCTGAGCCGTGCTGGATTTTACCGCGAATACCACTTGCCTGGAAAGCTCCAAGTAATGTATCAATCCATTCATCGTCAGCTGGATTCAAGCTATAAAGTACTGTCTTAGGAAGTTCATTTGTAGAATCTAATGCATTCATTAATGCATATAAGTTGTCACAGCTGTCTGTAACAGCCATACAGTCAAAACCACTATCTGGTCCTAACTGATTAAACATTCTTGTATTTGGATTTCTCTTACATGAGAAGTGAATCTGCATAACCCAACCACGACGACAATACTCTTTTGCGCATGTCATAAGTAAATAGGTTTGATATGCTTCAATCTCATCTTTAGAAAGAAGCTGATGATCCATAGCCTTAACAAAAATTGCATTAACTTCATCCTTATTTGCTAATCGGAATGGAACATAGTCAACACCATGATCCGCAGCGCGACAACCATGTTTATCAAAATATTCAATACGGCTAAGTAATGCTGCTGCAACATCTTCTGCAGAAGCAATTGTTCTCTGACAAGTACTTGCTAATTTTTGAATATATTCTACAAATCCAGGTTTATGAATGTTTAATGCTGGGTCTGGACGGAAACTTGGACAAACTTTTGTTCCAAAATCCGTAGCAGCAAGCTTTTCATGATATTCAAGATTACTACAAGGATCATCTGTTGTTCCAATCATGTAGACATTACTACGTTTAATCAATCCCTTTGCACTAAAGGAAGGATCTGCAAGCTTTTCTTTTGTTAAATCCCACACTTCCTGCGCAGTATCACCATTCAGGACTCCTTCATAGCCAAAGAAGTTCTTTAGCTCCAGATGGCACCAATGGTACATTGGATTACCAATTGCTCTTGGAAGAGCCTCCGCAAACTTTTGGAATTTTTCACGGTCCGTTGCATCTCCAGTAATATAGCGTTCCTCTACACCATTGGAACGCATAACACGCCATTTATAATGGTCGCCTCCTAGCCATACCTGTGTAATGTTCTCGAAATGAACATCTTCATAAATCTCTTTTGGATCGATATGGCAATGATAATCAATAATTGGCATCTTTGCTGCGTATTCATGATACAGAACCTTTGCTGTTTCACTTTTCAACAAAAAATCGTCATCTAAAAATGCTTTCATTTTAACCCTTTCTAAAGGCGATATCTGTACATATACAAATTTTGTGTATGCGCAGATTTTTTGCCTAAAAATTATTATATTCTATTTTTTAATTTTATTAAGTAATTTATTCAGACTTAGTAAAGTTTCTTTATCCAATTTATGGTCCATCATGGAACCCATCATAGAAGTCAAACGCAAAATCGTAAAGCTGCTGAGCATTGTTAGTAGTTTCTCATCAAGATTGAATCCGCCCGCTTCTTTCTTACCATCTGCAAGCTTATTGATAAGACCTAAGAATGTCTTACGGCCTTCTTCGTTTGCAACAATATCACCGAGTTTATCATTCAATGAGAAGTATCCTTCTGGGGCAGAAATATCGAACCAATTAAGAATTGCACCTTTTTCCACCAAACGATAAGAATCATTGAACTTATCAACCTTACGAATGACACTTTCATCTGTACAATCACCAGCAACTGCTTTCAAAACTGTTTCACCTTTATTTGGAACTTCGAAACGGAAGAAATGATCTTCTGCTGTCTTTTTTCCTAAACTTTCGCCATTTGCGAACAGTTCAACTTCAGGTAAGTTTGAATAAACTGTGAGCTTAACGATGTCTTCTACACGATCAACATATCTTTTAGAAGTGATATGTACAAATGGATCATCAGATAACCATGCTTTATAAGCATAGAACGCATCTTTTTTATACTTACGGTCAATTGTAATCAAACCTTTATGATTCTGACCATTCTCACCGCCTTCATTTCGTGCATCTGCACCAAAGTCGAACATATTCCAAACATGTGTTGCCCACATATATTTTCTGGAAAAGAACTGCTTAATAAGTTCTTCGTGATAATAAGCCTGATATTCTTCTGTATAATCCCCTTGTGTTGGATTAGATGTGTGCCAATTGAGTGCTTCACATCCATATTCCGAGCATCCAATTGGTTTATTTGGATGAACTTTGTGGAAATTATCAAACCAAGGACCGTTCATAGAAGTATCTCCACCATACCATCCGAAATAATGGTTATAGGAAACCACATCCGGAATCTGAATATATGGATCATTGATATCACACATTGAAAGAGCAGCTAATGTTGTTTTTCTGGTTGGATCCATTGTATGTGCTAAATCATTTAAGATACGATGATTTTCAAGAAGATCTTCTGTAGAACCATTCATTGTAATCTCATTGGATAGTCCCCAAACAACAATACATGGATGGTTATAATTCTGTGTGATAAGTTCCTTCATCTGTGAAATTGTATTATCTCTTCCTTTTGACATATGCTGAGAGATATATGGAATTTCAGCCCAAATAACAAGACCTTTTTCATCACAGAGATCATAAAATACCTGATCATGCTGATAATGAGCAAGACGGATTGTTGTTGCACCCACTTCACAAATTAATTCAATATCTTCTTTGTGATGTTCCGGTAAAAGCGCATTTCCAAAACCAATTCTATCCTGATGTCGAGATACACCACGTAATGGATATTCTTTGCCATTGAGAATAAATCCTTTTTCTGGATCAATCTCATATGTGCGACAACCAAATCTTGTACAAACTGCATCAATTTTATTATTTCCATCGATCAGTTCTACTTCAGCAGAATAAAGATATGGATCTTTTCTACCATTCCACAAATGAACATTTTCAATTGTGAAATCAAGCTTTGTATCTTGTGCATCTGCAGTAGCAATTGTATTGCCATCCTGATCTTTTAAGACATAATGCAACTTCTGATTTTCTTCAAAATTTGTAACAAACACTTCAACTTCAACAGTTGCATCTTCATTTTCAATCTTTGGTGTAACCTTGATACCAGGTCCTCCAAAAGTATCTAAATCAAAATGCGAATTTGCTACTGCGATAATATTGACATCGCGATACAGACCACCATAGAAAGTAAAGTCAGCCTTCTGTGGATACACGTAGTCATTTGGAGAATTGTCAACTGCAACAACAATTAAATTCTCTTGTTCAAGAGAATCTGTCATATCGACTCTCCATGTTGAATAACCACCGTCATGGTGACCTAGATGTTTACCATTTACATAAACATCTGCAGAGGAATTTGCTGCTTCAAACTCTAAATAGTAACGATCTGCTTTTGGAAGCTCATTATAGTTTAAAGGTTTAGCATAGTAGCACTTTCCGCGATAATAATCATTATCTCCATCCATGCCATCAATCGCATTCCAAGTATGTGGAAGATTGACAAAATCCCACTTCGTAGGCATTGTGGAAGGAACACTATCACAATCCTTTGTAAATGCCCACTTCGTGTCAAAATTAATAATTTCTCTCATAAGTTCTCCTTATTGGGTACACATTTTAAACTATTCTAATTGTATTACTTCTATAGAAATGACCGTTAGCACGATTCATACAATTATTCGCACGATTTTTAGATTCTGCTTGGAACAATGACTTCTTTCTGTGTTCTACCAGATTCTTGAATGGCATCAATTAACGAAATACTCATCCATGCATCTTTCATATGTACATAAGTATTAGAATTTGTCTCTAAAGCATCATAGAAATTCTTAATAATCAAGCGATGTCCTGCTCCATAATAAAATTTGGTACCTGGTAATCGTTCATCTTCCGTAATAAATGTTTTTGAACCATCCGCCTGAACTTGATACAGACAATTATCCATAATGATAAATGTAGCTTTTTCTAATTTAACTGTAATTTGAACATTTTCATTTGCATAATTAGCAATAGTTGCCATAAATAGACCTTGTGCTCCACATTCAAAATTCAAATGTGCAATAACACTATCTTCTACTTCAATATTATAATTTAAAGTCTGACCAACGATAGCTTTTAAGGAGTGAATGGGACCCGCAAGATAATAAAGGAGGTCTAATGTGTGGATTGATTGATTGATCATACATCCACCACCTGCTGTTTCCCACTTTCCACGCCATGGTTTTTCATCATAATATTGCTTTTCACGAGACCAAGGCACAAGTCCTTTTATACCTATAACTTTTCCATATTCCTGAGAATCGATTCTCTTTTTTAATTCTTGAATGGATGCATTAAAACGATTCTGTAAACAAATTCCCATGTGAAGTTCTGGATGTTCTTCTTCAAATGTAACAATTTGAGTTCCTTGTTCGCGAGTTAACGCAATCGGTTTTTCACAGAATACATGCACTCCCATAGAAGCGACATATTCACTAACTGGGACATGAAGATAATGTGGAAGACAGATATGCGCTACATCCGGTTTTAATTCACAGATCATCTTTTGATAATCAGTATAAAATTGAACTCCCTCTGGTGCCTTCTTTTTACAGGATTCATCTACATCACATACCCCAATTAAATCAATCGAAGAATTTGCTTCGATTGCCTGTAAATGTATACTTGAAATTGTCCCAAGTCCAATTACGACTGCTGTTTTCATAAACTACCTCTAAAATACGAAAGGGCGGTATTGCGACCGCCACTTTCTTTTTTACCTTGTTGGGAATTTTCCTTCCGCCGCAATATGCTTATTTAATTCTTGTAAATAAAGATCTTCATCTACTGGATTATCTACTTCTTTACCAAGCCAAGATGAAAGCAATGCAGCATTAGCAAGATTTACACCGTTGATACCTTCACAACCAGGCGCCAATAATGGTGTTCCTTCTAAAATATGCTTCGCAAAGTCTTCCATGACTGTTGTGTGCTGATAGCCCCAACCATCTGTATTTTCAAATTCTTCGACTGTATAGAGTCCATCTGCTCCAGAAGAGTTTCCGCTTGTTAAACGAGCAACTTCCATCATAGACATTGTTGCATTTAATTCATTTTCATCTTTCTTAAGGCGATATACAGTTGCTTTCTTACTATTATCAACAACAATCTTACCACCATCAAGATCAATTTCGAGACGATCTGTTCCTATTGGATCATGTGTACATGTAACAAAGCTTCCTGTTGCTCCATTAGGATATTCTGTAACGATTGTTACATCGTTATCAACAATAATATCACGGTGATCTCCATAAATAATTTTAGCATATACCTTGCTTGGAACACCACACATCCACTGCCAGAGGTCTAACTGATGTGGTGCCTGGTTAACAAGAACACCTCCACCTTCACCACCCCAAGTAGCACGCCATGCACTCTGCTGATAATAGCTATCAGGTCTCCACCATGAGTTGATAATCCAGTTAGAACGACGAATCTCTCCAAGTTCACCAGAAGCAATAATCTCTTTTACTTTCTGGTAGAGCTTGTTTGTTCTCTGATTAAACATGATACCAAATGCTACATCTGGATGAGCTGCTGCACACTCGTTCATTTCACGAACTGCTTTTGCATAAACACCAGCTGGCTTTTCAACAAGGACATTCATACCATGTTCTAAACAATAAATAGCGATTTCAGGATGCAGATAATGAGGAACTGTTGTAATCACTGCATCACAATTTCCAGAAGCAACCATTTCTTTCCAATCTTTATAGAAAGGAATCTCTGGATACTTTTCTTTACACATTTTTTCTTTTTCAGGATCAATGTCACAAAGTGCACCTAATGCACAATGTTGTGGACACTCTGGAGCAGGCATACCTGCAAATCCAGCTTTACCTGTTAAGAATCCAGCATAAGCGCCACCTTGTGCACCGATACCGATTAAACCGAAACGAATCTTGTCCATAATTATCTCCTTTAAATTAAATCAAGAATTCCTAATAAAGCATGATATTGCATAGCATATCCTTCTGCACCATCTTTTGCTTTATTTTCTTTAATGATATTCTTCGCTTCTTTAATTTCTAACGAAGCTAATGAATCAAATAATACTAAGTGTGGTTCAAGTGTCAAGAAACCTTCATATCCATCGTCTCGAATTGCTTCTGTAAGGATTTCCTGAATCTTTCCTTCACCAGTGCCACAAACCACATTTTCATTGTCTGTTGTTACAGCATCTTTAATATGAATATAAGATACTTTGTCTTTTAGCAATTCCCAACACTCTTTTGTATCTTCGCCACACTGTACAAAGTTTGCAAAGTCGAAGACACTACGGAAATATGGGCTATCCAAAGCATCTAGAAGGATACGGCAACGTCTAGCGATATCCCCATAAATATCTTTTTCATTTTCATGAATCAAGACCACTTTATACTTTTCAGCAATCTCTATAAACCTCTTTAACTTCGCTATAACTTCTGACTCATAATCATCTGCATTCTTCTCTTCTGGAATATAGAAGGAAAACATACGAATATATTTACAGTCTAATAGATTACATATTTTACAAAGTTCTTCTAATTGAGCCAGCTGTGCATTAAAACCATCTTCGTCATCAATTTTAATCTTCCCAATTGGCGATCCTAATGAAGATACTTTCACATTTGCTTTCTTTAAGCGAGGAAGGAGGTCTCTTTCGACATCTTCTACACTCATTTCAGCAATTCCTTTACCATCCGCCGAACGTAAAGAAATATAATGCATGCCAAGTGAAGTGACTGTCTGTAATTGTTCATCAAAAATCGAACTGATTTCATCCGCAAATCCGGAAATATGAATTTTATTTAACATATCTTATAAATTAAACCAATCTCCATAACCTAGCTTTATTAAGTTATCACGACTGATCTTTAAGCTTTCAAATTCATCACGACCATATGTATCATCCTGTTCAACAAGGAAGTATTCACTGCCTCCTGCTAAACCAGCTTCAATACATTCTTTAATTGGCAAGTTACCTTCACCAACTTCTGCAAACTGTACAATATTAGCAAAACTTTGCATAAACTTACTCTGATCTTCAGGAACCTGGAAAGGCACAACACGATAGTCCTTTAAATGCAGGAGGCGAATTCTGCCAGCAAACTTCTTAATGAATTCAACTGGATTCTCTCCACCTCTTTGAATCCAATGAATATCCAGTTCAAAGCCCATATACTTTGTATTGTTTTTAATGATATCAAGCAGATATTCTCCATCATACTTTGTGAATTCAACATGGTGATTATGATAATAAAGATCAATGCCATGCTCCTTCAACCTTGCTGCATATTCATCTGCCTTTTTAACAAATTCAAGTGCCTTTTCACGGGACCCCATACATGTTACTGGTAACATACCAATACGTAACATATCGCAGTTCAATGCTTTACAGTCAGCAACAATCTTGTCAAAATCTGTTGTCAGATATTCTCCTGGCATACCTGGAACCATTGGTTCAAGTGCTGCCGAACAAGCTGCAATCTTGATACCAAACTCATCGCATGCCCTCTTCATACCTTCAACATTTTCTGGTGTCATTTCAACCTGGCTGACTTCTACACAATGATAGCCAAGCTCTGCACACTGTTTCAATGTTTCATAAGCACCAAGCTCCTTAATTTTGTTTTTAATTGTACTCATCTGAATACCAATCAAACCTTTTTTCATAATTTTCTCCTTAACTAATAAATATATTGATTGTCAGAAACAATTTTTATCCGAAGTTTTTTTGTTTTATGCCTGGCATACTAAGACATATCGCCATCTATAAGGGTCTAAAAAGGAATTAAATAATCGGCTACTATGTCTAGGTATGACCAACCAGAAACGATATGTCTCGAATGCTGAGCATGAAAAACTATTTCGTTTCACGCAGGAACACCTACGTATATATATCAACAGGAAGAGGATATATCCTGTAGATACCAAAATCAATAAGTAAGTTTTTCTTTCTTACACACCAATAATTGTAAGCGCTATCAACAATGATTGCTAGCACTTATTTTAGTCTTGCAAGCATTATTTTTAGTTGTTTTATTTTAGAAAAAGGATGCTTTAATTTCTTAAAAGCATCCTTAATTTTTTCTTTATTCAGAAATTGTTCCAGCCTTAATCTTTGCAATTTTATCTTCGATTTCAGCCATGAATTCTTTTGTTAATGGATAGAACTTCAGAGCAACGATATTGCAGATTAAACCAATAATGACTGTACCATATACTAATGCAAGAGTGATAGGAAGAATAGCACCTGTATTGATAACCTGTCCTTCATACATACCTGTTTGCATAATAGATGCAGGTGTTGTAGCATCTGGCATCTTTGTAACAAAACCAACAGCCGCTAACGCTAGACCTGTGAGCATTGGTGCGAAAGAAGAAATCAGCTTATCAACAAGAGAGAATAATGTTCCCATAAGACCTGGAACATACTTACCTGTACGATATACTTCGTAATCAGCACAGTCAGCTGTCATTGGAATAACGATATTTCCAGATACTCCCTGGAAACCAGACATCAAAATCATTAAGACAATGTAAGCGATTGTGAAGAAACCAAAGTTTACATTACCGCCACCATTGGACATTGTTGTTGGATCACCAAATAAGAATAAGAGAATAAAGCAAATGTTACAGAAGATACCCCCCCAAGAACCGAAAAGCATAGCTTTTCTCTGACCTAATCTTGTAGCTAATGTAGAAATCAAGATTGTACTTAAGATTGTACCTGGAATCGCTGTTAAACTTGTAATCTTACCATAAATTGCATAGTCACCAACAATCAGAGCAAAGATGATGATTAACATTGTAGAAGTACGCATAGAAGCAGCGAGTTTATCTGTAGATGCAGAAACGATGAGCATCTGAATAGCACGGTTGTTCTTGATTGTATCCCAGTAATCTTTGAAACCAACCTTAACTGGCTTACCTGTTCCATAGAACTCCATACGATCTTTTGGTGCAATTGAGATAACAGCAATAATTGTGAATGTCATAGACATACCTGCTACTAATAGCCACATGCTGTTCCATGTTTCCTGAGCAAAGAAGCCACCATTCTTCATTGCGATATCTGTAACAAATAATGGCATAAGTGCAAATAAGATAGTGTTGAAAATTGCATCGAATACAGAGAACAGAGGTCTCTGCTTTGGATCGTTTGTCATACATGTCTGTGCAGACTTAGTAACAACACACTGGAAAGTATAACCAATGTAGTAAATTGCTTCCATAACAAGGAATGCTACGAAACGGAAGTTCTCTGGAATCATTGGAGTAATGTGGAACATTAAGTATGACATTACAAGTAAAATCAACTGTCCAATAACCATGAATGGTCTATTCTTACCAAATCTACCATTTGTCTTATCCAAAACGGCACCGATAAGTGGGTCTGTTACACCGTCCCAGATACGCATAAACATAGCAATAGAAGAAGCTGTTACAGTAGCTACTCCAATAAAGCCCTGCATATAGTAAGCAATGTACTGGAAGAGGAACATGTAAGTGTTCGTCGCTGTGTTATTTAGCGCGAATCCAGCTAAACGCCATAGAGGTACACGGTGGATACCATTTTCGCCATAGTACTTGTCTGGCAATGATCTTTGTGACATAAATCTTTTTCTCCTTTATAAGCAATTTGGGTGAAGACGTTTGCTCTTACGCCTAGTGTAAAGATAAAAAATTTTTAAAAGTGTTTTAATCTTTTTTACCTTCTGGTGATTTTCAATATTGTTCAGCAGAATTTATCTTAACTTTCATTCCTAAGGGGGTACCCATCTGTTGTCATTTTTTACCTGCAGGACAAATGACACGGACTTTAGACATAAAGATTAAGATAGTAAAAAAGTAAAAAAACAATCTCAGAATCATATTTCGAGCGTAATAAAACACTATGCAAAGCTAACAAACTACTTTATGCACATTCATTTGTGTCTTTCTTATTTTCAATCTATTGACTCTTTCCGTAACTATTGTAAGCGCTCTCACATACAATTTACTAGCATTTATATTGGTTTTTGTAGCATATTTTTTATTCTGTAGGCTTCGTAATCGAACACTCAACCGTTTTTATTTACGATTTCAATACAACCGCAATATATCTACAATTTCATTCCATGTAATAAAATGAATCTGTATTAAAGCAAAATGAGAGAGTGCAGTACCTCCCTACTCTGATTCTAAGAAAAGATTTTTTCAAAAAATGAAGAATTCAAAATCAATCCATAATCTATCTACTACTCTAACTTAACCTCGAAATAGATAGAAGAATCCTTTATCCATGTAATAAAGAAACCTTCATAAATACGAAAATCAGAAAGCTTTGGTAATGAAATTACCATCAATATAATTCATCATCTTTCTTTTCTTATCCTTGAATCCTCTTTTTGAGATTACTTTTTAATCCATAGAGATTTTCTCTTTGGATAACATATTCAACCACACATTAGTAAAAGACATCGGATACCCTTTCACTATTCCAATTTTTCATTCGAGACCGATGCCAATATCAAATGATAGGAAGATTCTCTTGCATACTATTCTCTAATCCTTGCAAACTGTATGAAGCTTCCTCTTTCCATTCTCGGTAATAAAAATCGGCCTGTTTAGAAGTTCTTGATTATCCTTACAGCTAACATGTCACTAGACCATCAGATATACTTTATAGTCTATTTGCATTACCTCAACTCCTTAGATTTTTTCCATTTGGCCCATTCACAGCGCAAATATCGTTCTATCCCAAACACTATTTAAAACATAATGTTCAAATTCTTGTGCCTAAAATTTTCTTACTTACTCTTCATCACCTTCTATCCGCTGAATATCGGTCATCAGATAGTGATACCAACTTTTATTTCTAGATGAACACTCTTTATCGCTTCTTTCGCGCGTGATTTCTTAGTAAATATACAAATTTCCTTTTCTGATGCAAAGACATAAATAGAGGATAAGCTATAACAAATATTGTTTCTTTTGCATGCATTTTCATATACGTCCAATCCAATTACAATCGCCCATCTGTAAACCAAGACTTACATTGCTTATAGATATGCAATGCAAATCATCACCTAACTACTCAACATTATATTCGCTTCCCCTCCATCTTTAATCACTTCGTATAAGAAAAGTAGGGTACCATCCTACCTGGTTCGATATGATATTTCTTATATTGAAAAGCACCTAATTATTCATTAGGCGCTTCATCTTGCAATATTTTGATTGTTTTTATATCTTTTTCTTCAAATCCTATATACTTTTTATCGTTTGTATAAAGACAAATACCTTCGCAACCTGATTCATTATCTTCTGGATAATAATATTCATCAACGAATCCCTTAAAAGTCTTGTTATTTGAAGCTATAATTTCAACATATTTTTCATAATACTCTTTTAAATTCATGTTTTACCATTTCTAGGAACAACATGAGTTCCTGTATTTAAGCTATAAATAATATCATCGAGCTTACCTTATGAATTCTTATTCTTTGAGCCTTAATCCTGCATATGTCTAAAATCTTCATTTGTTTATATGAATCATTCTTCGTTGCTATAGTAGAAAATCACTTTGTCATACTGTTCGACTGCAATGCTGTCAAAAAAAGTTTTCTCGTTCAACTCTAGTCCCTTCAAAAAAAAAAGCGATAGCATTCAAATCCTTCCACGCCAACATTCTGATATTTTCTTCATAAGAACAATAATAATGATTCGCTTCTAAAGATAAGGCAACATAATACAAAATGTATTGTATGTCCTACTACCTCTAAATCACTATCCTTTTATTTTTTTCGTTTGATATGCAGTTATAGTTGCTCTCTAACAAAAAAGTCTTACTTTCATAAGACTTTTACATTAAAGAACTTTTGTGACAACTAAGAAAGCAGAAATAGCAATATACGCAATTATCGTTACTATGATAAGTCCATACAGAAGACCTTCTTTACTAGACTTCTTCGTCAATTGAATCCTATCATTCTTAATCTTCGAAAGATCAAAATACGCAGAGACCACACCTGAAATAGCACTCAAAAGAAGAACAAAAAGAATATTTGTCGGCGATATTTCACGTAACAGGAACATGATAAAATACAAAATATCTCCAATCATAGACATCTGAAATAAGAAGTCTATAATTGCAAATGTTGTCAATTTATTATTCTTTTTCTTTTTTCCGTACATTACCATTCTTAAAATAATATCAGCACCAAACATACGATTTCCCATTACAATTCAACCATCCCTTCTTCATCTTTCTGCATTGGAGCAACTTCCAAAATATCAATAACAGCCATGGCAAGAGGAAAACCCGTCCAACTCAAGGCCAAATATAATAAACCAAGTCCATTTCGCTTTGCATAAAAACGGTGAATACCACACCAACCAAGAAATACTGTAAGCCAGATATAAACAGACTTCTTAACCTTATGTTTCACACGATTTTCTTTTGCATCAAAGAATTTAGAAATTAATTTTGTAAGACCTTTCTCTTCTTCATGAATACCATTTTTTTTCTGTAATTCTTCCAACTCCATAGAAGCATCTAGGTATTCCTTCATAGATACTTCATCATTTTTATCAATTTTTTTCATTTTATTGTTAGTATCGCTCTAAATGCGAAAATCCTTTCTGTGTAAATAGCGCACATCCATACTTCATGAATCATATCATCTTTTTTTGATAGCGCTTGCATAATTTCAGTGTTTTTTTAGCATTTATTTTATCATTACAAGCATTTTTTTTAGGTACACATCTTTCTAGTTGATTTTCTATCAAAAATATTTCTTAATCGAATACATTATGTTTATAATCTCTATGAGGTGAAACTTAAATGAGCTACGAAACTGAGTTTAATTTTCTAAAAAAAATACTAAATGAATTACATTTAAATGTACGTATTTTAGACGGAAAACCGCTCCCTTCTGACCAAATAGATTTAGGTCTTCGAAAACTTTTAAATATCAGCCCTTACGATGATATACACCTTCGTGAGATTTTCAAAAAAGTACAGGATCAAGCTGTCTATGATCTTACCGATGCTTTTTGTTGCACCTATTTCTATATGTTACTGCCTGAAAATGAGACAAAAAAAGTACTCATAGTAGGTCCGTTTATTGAACAAGATGTTTCATATAACTATTTATATGATATTTGTGAATATCTTAAATTGAACGACTCTGTCGCAGATAAATTCATTGCGTATTATTCTAACTCCAAAATCTTTAAGGATAAGGAAACCATCCGTTCTATGCTAAAAGCATTAGCTGATGTTATATGGGGAGAAGGAAACTATAGTTTTAAACACTTAAACCTAAATGCATCTGCATATTTCCCATTACAAGATAAGAAAAAAAATGATGATCCAGATGCGCTTATGATGCAAATGAAAAAACTAGAAAAACGTTATGCGCAAGAAAATAAATTCATCCGTTTTGTTGCTCGTGGTGATTCTGAAAAAGCAATAGCATCTATGCGACGCACGCCAACTTCTGCTATGGAGGATCGTGTACCAGATCACTTACGCAACCAAAAAAACTATCTCATCATCTTAAATACAATTTTGCGTAAAGCTGCAGAATATGGCAAAGTTCATCCTGTCTACATAAATAAAGTTAGTACCGAATGTGCAAATATGATCGAACATCTCACTTCTGTTAACATGGTTCGTTCCCTAATGGAAGATATGGTTCGTAAATATTGTCAAGTTGTACGTACACACTCTCTAAAAAACTATTCATCTTTAATTCAAAAAACCGTTTCCGAAATTGATACAATGCCATCTGCAGATCATTCACTCTGTGAACATGCCTCAAAATTGAACGTTAATTCTAGTTACCTTTCTACTCTATTCAAAAAAGAAACAGGGATGACATTGACCGAATATGTGGCACGCGCACGTGTCGAATATGCAATTTTCTTATTAACAACAACCCAATATCAGATTCAAGATATTGCCCACCAATGTGGTATCGATGATGTGAATTATTTTACTCGCATCTTCAAGAAATATGTCGGTGTTTCACCAAAAGAATACCGAGCTAACGTAAAAGAGCAAATTCCACAACGAATATAGAATCTCGGCTAAAATGCTATTTCTTTAGTCAAGTACACATTAGAAATATTTAAAAGTCTCATCCTACATAACCCATTCCCTATTGGGATGGGTTATTTTCTTATATGGTCTTGCTATTAGAAAATTGAAAGAATAGTAAGAGTGTGGTTTTTTAAAGCTATCATAAGATATGACTTTTCACTTAAAAACACTCTGCTTCCTTTTTCATTCTGAAATCTGTTTATATCTGAATAGCACCTATTCGAACCATATAGTGATACTGCATCTTCCACGAAAATAGATGATTGATGTATTTGAGGAAACATCTATAACTATTCGGGATTCATCGATCAAGATACGTCATTTATGAGAACGCGAATCCTTAGATTCACTAGATCATCATTTCAGGAACTTGAGAACTAAGCTGACATGCTGAAGAAAGAAGATCCGTTGTACCGTTTCAAGCACAGAAAAAGGCAACAAGCAGCCATTAAAACCGCAAGTTGCCAACATAAGCTCTTCTAAGAATATCTAAGACCGGCGAAATGTATAAATAAAGTTAGGTTCTACATTGAGCGGACTACTGTAAATAGAGTTTTTCTGAAAGGAGATGTGAAATCATCTTTGCATTGTGGTCAAAACATCTGAATATCCTATTCATAGAGATATCAAAGAATTCATAAAAACCACTTGATTTATATTATCTAAATTCATTGTTTCTAAACTAAATTTCATTTTGTTGCTTTTTTCAATTCAATATCAATTTTTCTTTCTTACAATGTATCTTTGCAAAAATGTTTTTTGTATAACATAGGAGAAAGTCCATATTCTTTGCAAAATGCACGATAAAAATTTGAATAATCCCCAAACCCAACCACACGAGCTGTTTCTTCCATTGACATACCATTTTGTATACAAGTTTTCGACAGAATCAAACGTTTTTGTATCAAAAAGCGATAAAAACTTGTATTCAAAGTCTTACGGAATAATTGATTTACTGTGCTGACGCTAACATGAAAGTGTTGAGCTGCTTGTTCCACCGATAAAGGATTAGACAAATGTGTTTCTACATAGACCATCATCTCGTCTAAAAGCCCTCGCTTTTCACTTTGCATACTAGGAACGCTGCTCATTGCACGTGTAAGCGACGAACATAATAGGAGACAATAGCCACTAGCCGCAGACTGCCAGCCTGGCTCTTGCCTTTCAAACTCTAATTGAGCACCACGAAAATATCGTTCTATATATTCCCAACGAGTATTTGCTGTACGAATTAAATTCTTTTCTGGATTTTCCATTTGAAGTTCCGGAAAATTCTCCACAAGGCTATGCATATACTCTCTGCTTATCCACATAACAATACGACTGTACGGTTCTTCCATTTTATCTGCCATTAATGGTCGATGACTAATTCCTGGTGGAATAATAACGACATCACCTGCTTGTAAGCGATAGCGCTCTGTTTCAATTAAATATTGTATCTTGCCACTTTTACAATATAATATCTCATAAAATAAATGGGAATGAATCTGAACCTTGTCACGGCTCTCACTAATATCTTCATGCACATCTAACAAAGGATAATTCATCTCAAGTTCTTCATATGCATTCCCATCGGACATCCCTAAAAAGCACAATAACTGTTGAATCTCTACGGCTGACAATCCTTTTGTAGAGAATTTTTTTTCTTTTTCTAACTGAGAAAGAATCTTTTCTATTTCCTTTAACTTCATAGTGTTTTTTCCTATCTGATTAGATCATTCTATGAGTAAAATGTCGGATTTGCAATAATTTATATGTTTTTCGCAATTCAAATTGCAATTATTTTCTGACATATTTATTAAAGTAAAACGTTCACAAAAGGAGATAAAATGAAAAGTGAAAAAAAACGTCCTTTTGGAGTCAGGGACCAGTTCGGTTACGTTTGCGGCGATATGGCCGGAAGCTTTGTCAACCTGTTTATTGACTCCTTCTTTCTGACATTCTGTACATATGTTCTTGGAATTAGCCCAGCCTGGATGGCTTCCTTATTCCTTGTTGCACGTTTATGGGATGCTATCAACGACCCACTGATCGGATCTTTCCCAGACCGTTGGCACCTCGGTAAGACAGCTGATAAATTCAAGCCATGGATCAAACTGTTTATGGTACCTCTTGCCCTTTCTGGTGTCCTTTGCTTCATGAATGTTCCATTCAAAGGAATCGCACTTCATGCTTGGGTAGCATTTGTCTATATCCTGTATGGTATGAGCTATACAGGTACAAGTATGCCATTTGGTGCTATGGCAAGCGTTGTTACTACTGATCCTATTAATCGTTCTAAATTATCTAGAGCACGTAGTATCGGTGGTACTCTTGTCGGTATGGGTGCAATGTCTTTCGTACCTGTTTTATGCTTTGATAAAGATTCAAACATCATACCAGAGCGCTTCATGATCCTCGGAATCATTTTTGGCGTCTTATGTATTGTATGCTATATGCTGTTATGCCACTTCACACCAGAACGCATTCATGAAAAACCAAAACCAGGTGTAAAATTCAACTATGGTAAAGTTCTAAAAGCTGCACTTAAGAATCGCCCATTAATTGGTGTCATGATTGCTACAATCGGTTCTATGCTTTTTATCACAGGTAGCTCTCAGCTTAAGAGTTTTATTTACAAAGAAGTATATCACAATACGGCAATGATGACAGTTTCCAGTCTAGGAAGCCTTCCTATCATGCTTATTTGCTTCGCACTTGTTCCAAAACTTGTTGAAAAGTGGGGAAAGCGTAATGTCATCCTCTCTCTTACAGCTTTCAATCTCGTTATCTCTTCTTTCGTATTGATCAATCCAATCGAGAGCTGCACAGTCTATACAATCGTTAACCTCATCGCCTCTATTGGTCAGACAGCATTTGCAACACTTATTTGGGCGCTTGTAACCGACTGTTTGGACTACAGCGAATGGAAGATGAATATTCGAAGTGATGGTAGTATGTATTCTCTTTACACTTTCAGCCGTAAGATTGGTTCCACAATCGCTTCTACAGGTGCTGCTAGTGCCCTTGCTGCAATTGGTTTCGTTTCCGCTAATGCTGTTCAATCCGCTGCTACAGTATCGAATATTTATTATTTAGTTAACGCTATTCCAGTTATCACATGTGTCTTAGAACTTATCGGTATCGGTTGGATCTTCAACCTTGACAAGAAGACAACAAACCAGATGTACAGCGATCTTGCTGAACGTCGTGCTGCAGAAGGCATTACAGAAGACTAATCGTTATGACTAAGATTGATCTGCATATGCATTTATCGGATCGCCCTATTCCTCGCACAGAAAAGATGTGGATTAGCACTCCAGAAGAAATGCTTCCACATATGCAGAAATTAGGAATTTCAAAGGCAGTATTAATGAGTGCTGGTGAATCTGCAGAGGTTGCTGGCAATACCTCTTGCAGATCCATTGCCACTGCATATCCAGAACAGTTCGCATGGATGTGCAATGTAGATGAAAAAGATCCAGACACAATTTATAAACGCCTTAAGTCCTACAAAGAACAAGGTGCTATTGGAATCGGAGAACTTGCCATCAACAAGAAATTAGACGATCCTTTCCTAGAAGCATTATACGATGCTGCTGGAAAATTGGACCTTCCCATTACATTTCATATGAGTCCAGAAGTAGGATTTAGTTATGGAATTGTCGATGATCCAGGGCTACCATTATTAGAAAAAGAACTAAAAAAATATCCGAATACAAAATTCGTTGGTCACAGTCAATCTTTCTGGATTGAAATCAGTAAAGATGCTCCAACAGACCGTGACGGCCGTAACGCTTGGGGGGAAGGTATGATTGCTCCAGGTGGAAGAGTACCAGAACTTTTTGAAAAATATCCTAATCTATATGGAGATCTAAGTGCAAATAGTGCTGGTCACGCAATGATGCGTGATCCAGACTTTGGACTTGCATTCTTAGAAAAATTTTCGGATCGTTTATTCTTCGCAACCGATATGGTCAACGCGGGAATGGTATTCCCACTCGGAGCTTGGCTTGATACACAAGTACAGGAAGGCCGTCTATCAAAGGAAGCATATAATAAGATATGTCATGAAAATGCAAATCACATTTTCAATATTTAATGGAGAATAAATATGCGTACAAGAATCTTACCTAAAATGCTCAATAGTGAAGTAGAAGAATACTTAGAACACAATGACATTATTATCGTACCTGTTGGTACAGTCGAAATGCATGGCGGTTTTCCACTTGATTGTGAAACAGTCATTAGTGAAGCTTATGCATTAAAAATGGCAGAAGCTTGTGATGGCCTCGTATTAACAGGTCTTCCATACTTCTATGCTGGTGCTACAGCTGCAGGACGAGGCACAACACAGGTCAGTATTCGTGAGGGAATTGATTATTTATCTGCTATTGCCCACAGTTTATTAAGACAAGGTTTCCGCCGTCAAATCTATATTAGTTTCCATGGACCAGCACATATGACTGTTAGTCCAATGGTACGTGATTTCTTTGATGAAACGGGGGTTCCTATTTTATATATGGACCTCACTATGCAAATGATGAAAAATGCTAAAGAACTTTTCAAAAGTACAAGTGCATTCCATGCAATTACAGTTGGTGCCTACCAGATTATGGATCGTCTTAAGGATATTCCTCTTACAACAAACTTTGCTGAGCAGAAACAGCAAAGTTGCTCCCCTTACAACGATCTTTTCGGTCTCGCTTATCAAAGTGCAGCAATCGGCTACTGTTTCCAGGATCATCAAGATCATATGCCTACACCTGAAATCCCAGACGAAAAAACACGTCAGGAACTTGCAGATGAAGGACAGCATATTATCGAGAAATTTGTCACTCTTATCGATATGAATCATATCACAGAGCAAATGCGTCATTTACAAAAGTACAATGACGAAACAGGAGAAAAGTTCCCATGGATGCCAAGTGCATGGAACACAAAAAACAAATAACAAAAGAAACAATTTGACATAGTAAAAAATACGACCAATAAACAAGCAATTCTTATTTAAATTGTTGTCTCCGTCGTATTTTTTTATAAAATCTTATCTTATACAAAGGAATGAATACAACCTCTTCATATATTGTTTCCTTTTTATATAAGACAACAAAAAGGTTGCCATTCTTTTTGATGTGTACCCAATTTCCTAGACATGAATTTGTTGGATTATTAGCTATAACTTA
>CAUWDF010000009.1:0-27458 GCA_963557245.1 uncultured Bulleidia sp. | reverse complement strand
TCATGGACTTTTATTTTTTATAAGTGTTGCACTTAAAATGATAATTCATCAATAACATTTATAACAAAATAAAAAGATCTCACATGTATAGAGAATGATACTCATATGCGTGTGAGATCTTTTGTTAGGTAGTCTCTTTTGGACGGAGGAGTGGATTTCGAGACTGCATTTTTTAATGTTGAAGGTATGTTGTTTTTGTTTAGGATCTTCATAACATAAAAAAACAGATGTTTCCATCTGTTTTATGGTGCGGATGACAGGAATCGAACCTGCACGCCGAAGCATATGATCCTAAGTCATACGTGTCTGCCAGTTCCACCACATCCGCATGTGTATATATTGTATCAAATTTTATGAGAAAAGAAAGTGTAAAATATGTATTATTCTTGCGTAATGCGTATTTCATATAATCCATCGCTATATTTATCCGATAATATACCTGCTTTGGCAATATATTTTGTCGTATCTGCGTCGTTTACTTTATAACAATACGGATAGAAGTAGACGGAAAGAGTGCCGGATTCTTCTTCCACCCCTTTTAATTTGGATAGCTTTTCAAAAATAATGACACTATCTTTCCCTTCGATAGAAGAAAGATAGGAATCGGCTTTCCCATTACTTTGTAGAGCAATGGTATCGGGATGATCTTCTAGGCTGACTGGCAGATCGTCTTTCGAAATCGGATGGTTTTCCACAAGAAGAACAGGTTCGAGGAACGTTGTAGAGATGGTTGTATCTGCATCCACAGTATTGGTTTCATAGGTATATGTCAAAGGATCGACAGGTAAGAAGTCACAACTATAAAAATAAGAAATCGTATCTTCTTGGACAATATCTTGTAATGCAATTTCCTTTAAAGAAGAAAGTGAAATGGATTCAGTTGGTTCTTCTTTTGTTTCACAACCACATAGACAAGTCATCAAACATAACATGCAGATGGATAAATAACGCATACGAGATCCTCCAAAAAGAAATTTTAATACGATAGATAAGAAAAAACCAGCATCTAGCTGGTTTTAACATACATAATTTAAATAATATGGTAATTGTTTCTGCCACCATGGCCAATCGTGAGAAACATCCTTGCCCCAGAAATCGACCCAAGCAGGAATGTTCTTATATTCGAATAATTCCTTCATGCGTGCGGCATCGTCCTGCATCGGATTCTCCCAAGCACCTCTGCCACAACATAGAATAATATCTCTATGACGGTACATTTCGACATATGGATGATCATATGGCATACCTTCGATATAATCGACTGGAGAGTTTGCATAGACGAGATCATCCGAATAATCTGGAAAGAACAGACGTGCATTATAAGCTCCCGATAGAGCGATACAACCACAGAATAGATCTGGACGACGTAATAAGAAGTTCAAGGCATGTAAGCCACCCATGGAACAACCTGTTGTTAGTACATTTTTCTCTGTCTCTTGTGGAGAAGTTATTTGGTGTATTGTTAGGATACGTGGATAGAGTTCGTCCACAATATAGTGAAAATACGCTTCTTGTTGTAAGATACGTTTTCGATTATCCCAATCGGTAGAGGACCAAGAATTGACATCATTACTATCACAACAGAAGAGTTGGATTCTTCCAGATTCAATAAAAGGAGCGGCGGCTTCTACCATTCCATTATTCTCATAATCAAAGAATCTTCCATCTTGAGAAGGAAATACAAGTACAATCTTACCGGTTGTGCCATAGACTTTAAATTCCATATCTCTTTCTAAATTGTGGGAATATTCTTTGAAATATTGTGTTTTCATACATTTTTGCCTTTCCTTGCGCGTGCATAAACAAAACGGACAAAGTCATTCATTTCTTTTTTGGTATGGAAACGTGCAATATAAAACTCATTTCCCATAGCTTCTGCGAGAAGGGATGGCATCCGATCATGGTTCATAATCGACTGACCAAATTTTGTGTAGATTGAAGCGACTGTCTCGCGATAATGAATTTCATCTCTTCTTCCGACATAGACGCAGTAATAAGGTCTATCGGTCGTATAGAGGCTCTTGTTGTACATAGCCATATTGGCATAGATCAAATAGACGTTAATATCATTCGCAAAGTTCATCATATCGGGTGTATAGCCTCCAGGAGGACGCATATTGACTTCTAGACCAACGAGGGATCCCTTTTTGCCAAGGCCTGGACGATCTTCGGTAAGACGGAAGAACTCAGTGTGGAAAAAACGTCCACGAATATCAAAAGCGTGAATGACTCGTTCGCCGATTTCATTCAGATCCTCTGGAATCTCACGCTCGCTATAGTACCAACATTCTTGTTTCTCATTGACGATATTCATAATCGGATCCGGGAAGACATGACAGGTACGGAAAATAATATTGTTATTTTGATCGGTAATACCATCAAAAGAAAGAATATATCCAGGAACGTATTCTTCCATAATATAGGGAACATTTTGTTTCTGTTTATAGAAGTCACGTAGTTCTTGTTCATTCTTAATCTTCCATGTCGCATTTGCGCCAACGCCATCATCTGGTTTTACAATGACAGGGAAGCCGACAGTATCTACGAAAGTTTTTCCATTTTCGTAGGTATTTACTAAGTGGTAACGTGCGGTTGGAACGCTAGCTTTTGCATAGAACTCCTTCATATTGGATTTCTTTTTGTAGCGCATAACTGTGTCCGATTTATCACCAGTTGTGATATTGAAATCGGTACGGAGCTGAGCATCTTGTTCTAGCCAGAATTCATTGTTCGATTCCAACCAATCAATCTTGCCATGTTTATGTGCAAACCATGCCACGGCACGGTACATCTCATCGTAGTTCTTCATCGATGAGACTTGATAATATTCACTGCATGCTTCTTTCATATCGGAGGAGAGAGATTCCCAGCTATCTTCTCCGATACAGAGAGAAGTACCACCAAGTCTCTTCCAAGCTAATGGAAATTGATAGTATGTTTTTGGAAAAGTTGGTGAGATAAATACAAAATTCTTTGTCATACAATTATCCCCTCATGAACGAATTTTAGCACATTTTTATTCGGAGAATATAATCTAGATCTATTTTCTAAAGATTCTGTATATGATTGAAAAAAATCTTAAAAATTCCTTATCGATTTCCGTTTATAATAAAAATAGAAATTGAGGAATATACTATGACAAAATTAGAAGAAAGTAGAGCGAAGATTGATGCAATTGATGCACAATTAACACAATTATTTGAACAACGCTTTGAAGAAGTAAAAAAAGTAATTGAATATAAGTTAGAACATCATATGCCAATCTTAAATGAATCAAGAGAAGAAATCATTATTCACAAAAATGAATCTTTGATTCAAGATGATGATATTCGTCCGTATTTCCTATTATGGTATAAAGAAATGTTGGCTTTATCAAAAGAATATCAACAGGAAATTCGGGATTCTCAATAAAAAAACAGAAGAATTATTCTTCTGTTAGATGATTGACTACATAAGATGCAATCAAAAGTCCTGCGGCTGCTGGAACAAAAGCAGTAGAGCCTAGGACTTTTTTTGTGGAAGGTCCCATTTGTTCGAGTTGTTCTTTGGTTGGACGAATAGGATCTTCGTCGGAGAAGACGACCGTTAGCTTTTTGATGCCTCTTTTTTTGCATTCATGGCGCATAATACGAGAGAGGGGGTCGTTGCTCGTTTTGTAGAGATCGGTCACTTTTAAGCGACTTGGATCTTTGCGAGAACCACAACCCATAGCGCAGATGATTGGCACTTGCAGACGCTGTGCTTCTTGAATCAGATCTAATTTTGCGGTCACATTGTCGATTGCATCGACAATATAGTCATAGGATGCAAAATCAAATTCATGTTTTTTATCTGGTGTATAAAAACAGATTCTAGCATTGACGTTCGTGTCGGGGCTAATTTCTAAGATACGGTCTTTGGCTGCGATTGCTTTATATTGTCCAACGGTCTTACGTGTTGCGAATACTTGACGGTTCAAATTTGTCATGCAGACACGATCGAAGTCAATCAGATCTAATGTTCCGATACCACTTCTAGCTAATGCTTCGGCGACATTTCCACCGACTCCACCCAGTCCAAATACAGCAACGTGTGCGTTCTTAAGACGTTTAATAGCGTCATTTCCATAGACCAGTTCCGTACGTGATAATTGATTGATAGCCATAATATATCCTCTTATTTTGTTATTGTAGTGATTCTAGAGGAGGGATGCAAGTAAAAAGAGCTTCTAGGCAAAGAAGCTCTTTTATAGTTTATTCTGCGAATTCCCAAGCGGTATCTAAGGCAATTTCCATCATATCGGTAAAACTGTTCTGTCTTTCTTCTGCACTCAGGGAGACAGGTTTGAACAGATGATCGGAAATGGAAAGGATTGAGAGGGCTTTCTTATGATCGGCACAAGCTTCCCAATAAAGGCCAGCCGTTTCCATTTCGACAGCTAAGTGACCGAAATCACGTAACTTTTCATTGATATCTGATTGTGGATAATAGAAGAAGTCAGAAGTATAGACTTTACCTACTTTACAAGGGATACCTCTCTTCTTCGCACATTCATCGGCCGTACGTAACATCTCATAGTCGGCACAAGCGGCTAACTGTCCAGGGATGCCGAAGGCATTTCCATAATTTGAATTGGAAGAAGCAGCTTCTGCAATTACGACATCTTTGGCATTGACATCCATATCGAGCCCTCCAGCCGAACCGATTCGGATAATCGCATCTACACCGAACTGAGTATAAAGCTCATGAGTATAGATGCCAATGGAAGGAATGCCCATACCATGTCCCATGACGCTGATGCGTTTTCCTTTATAGGTACCTGTAAAACCTAACATATTACGTGTGTCATTAAAACATACGATATCTTCTAAGTAACGGTCTGCGACAGCTTTTGCACGGAGTGGATCCCCTGGCATGAGGACGACCTTTGCAAGTTCTCCTTTTACAACAATAGATGCTGAAATACTTTCTTTTGTTTCCATAGAATCTCCTTTATTTATGAAATAGTTTCTTTAAATTTACATCAAATGGTGGATATACGATTCCTTTTTCCGTGACGATTGCGGTCAATAAAGAATGATCGGTTACATCAAAAGAAGGATTGAATTTATCGATATCCGGTAAGATCATAGGTTCTTTGTACCACATAGAACCAACTTCTTCTGGGTTACGCATTTCAATGTGGATATCCTCTCCACTTGGTGTATCGAAATCAATCGTCGAAGAAGGACCTAGTGTATAAAATGGGATACCATAATACTTTGCAAGAATTGCCACACCCGATGTACCAATCTTATTTGCAAAGTCACCATTCGCCGCAATACGGTCACAGCCGACCATAACACATTGTATCTTTCCTTGTTTCATTACAAGGGAAGCCATATTATCACAGATAGAAGTGACTTCAATACCGGCTTTATATAACTCATAGGAGGTGAGACGAGCACCTTGTAATAAAGGTCTTGTTTCATCGGAATAGACATGGATATGCATGCCTTTTTCATTTGCCATATACATTGGTGCAGTGGCAGTTCCGTAGCCAAGGCAAGCAAGATAACCAGCATTACAATGGGTCAGTATACCATCTTCATCTTTTAATAATGTAACACCATATTCTGCAATCTTACGATTCATTTCTAAGTTCTCTTTATCGATACGGATGGCTTCTTGACACATGTCCTCGGCGAGATGAGAAGGATCTTCGGAATGGGATAAAATAAAGTTCTTCATCCGCTTTAAAGCCCAGCTCAGATTGACAGCTGTTGGACGAGAAGTATTTAAATAATCGGCTTTCTCGAACATTTCTTTTTGGAATGTTGGATAGTCGTTAGCGGTGCTATGTTTGGCGAGGACAGCCATTGCATATCCTGCAAAGACACCAATTGCTGGAGCGCCACGTACTTGTAGGAGTTTAATCGCGTCCCACATAGATTCGGCTGTTGTAAGAGTCAGATATTCTTCATGATTAGGAAGTTTTGTCTGATCTAAAATAATCAATTGTAAATGATCGTCACTCAGACGGATAACTTGTAATTGTTCCATATATTCCTCATTTCTGACCATAGCGATGAAGGGCAAAGTCACGCATAGAGGTGACGTTTTCCGGATCGATGATTACCGGTTTGCCAATGGCTAGGGCATGATAATAAATATTTGCGCTTGTCTCTAAGACAGCTGCGTTCTTAAAACATTCCTTTATGTCTTTTCCGACAACAAGAGCTCCATGGTTTGCAAGTAAGCAGGCCTGTACATTTCCCAATGCTGCACATACATTATGCGCAAGTTCTTTTGTTCCTGGCAGGGCATATTTGGCACAGTGGACTTCTCCTCCGATTGCCTGAGCCATTTCATCGGTCACGACAGGAATCGATTTTTGTAATACCGCAAAGACAGTGGAATCAAGCGGATGCGTATGTACGATCGCATAGACATCACGGCGAGTATGATAAATATCGATATGCATTTGTTTTTCTACACTAGGCTTGCGAAAGTTGGTCAAGTCTTTGCCGTCCGCATCTAAAATACAGACGTCTTCTTCTTGAAGGGTACTGTAGTCCATTCCAGAAGGTGTCAAGTAGATTCGTCCTGTCACAGGATCGCGTAAAGAAATATTTCCCCACGTTTCGATTGTCAGATGACGGGCGAGCATATCTTTTCCAGCATCCAAGATTAGCTTGGCGTATGCATGATCTCTTTTTGTATATTCCATAAAAATATTGTAGAACGGAGAAGGGGAAAGTCAAACACTGGAACGAGTGTATGAGACGATAAGAAACAATTGTATATCGAAAAATTTGAAAAAAATCAAAAATGAGTAGGAAACTTACGTGTACTTTACGTCAAGTTTGATACAATGGAATCTGATGAAGATTATTATTACCGACACAGGCATATATCCAGGCGTTGTACAGACAGGAGATCTGGTCATTCATGACACAAAGAAAATCAAGGCATGCACAGGTTGTCTTGCTTGTTGGGATCGTACTCCCGGGCGATGTATTCACGAAGATTCGATGAAGAATATAGGTTATTTCTTCTCAAAAGCAGATGAAGTAGTGATTGTAAGTCGTTGTATATACGGTTCTTACAGTTCTTTTGTGCAGAAGATCATGGAACGTACACTTCCATACTTCTTACCAGATTATGAAATACGCGATGGAAAGATGTATCATAAAAAACGCTATTCGAATGTAATAGCCTTTTCAGCGTACTTTTATGGGGATGATCTTTCGGATGAAGAAAAAAAGTTATTAGAAGAACGTATGCGTCGTTTGGTACAGAAGTTCGGTGGTAAGATGAAACAGATTATTTTTGTGAGAGATGCTTTACAGATCGGAGGGCTTTCATGAGAGTTGTATTTATTAATGCAAGTCCGAAAGAAGGAGGAAGTCTTTCCTCGCTTTTGATTGAAAAAATGATTCCTTATATTCGAGGACATCAATATGGTGTATTAAATGTTCGAGAAGATATGGATCGTCATATGGCTGTACAAGTATTGAATATGGCAGATGCGATTGTTGTTGTGTCACCTGTATCTTTTGGGTCTTTACCCTCTCGTTTATTAGGTCTATTTAGTGAGACGGAGATGCATATGCATGATGGAGGAATTCCGGTATGTGCTATCGTACATGGAGATCTCTATGAGACGGATGATGTCTGTTCCAGCATGGAGGTGATTAAGAGATGGTGTGAAAGAGCGCATCTTGAATGGATCACTGGTATTGGAGCGGCTGGAGCAGATGGCTTTTTGACTGGAAATGGAAGTTTTCCACATCGCTGGAATAGTGCGCTCAAGAATATGGCTCAAGCTTTAGTGGATAAAAATGGGATTTCGGAAGAAATCTTTTCCATTGGTATCCGTATGTTCTATAAACATACGATGGAACAGAGTCATCGTAGAAGAATTCATGATAATGGTCTTGAAACAAGAGATATGAATAGTCGGATTACGGATAGTACATTACAAGATATATTCGAAATAGAGCCAGAAACAGAAAATGGAAGTGAACAAAATGGCTAAAAAAGAAGTAAAGACAAATGTTATGCGCATTTTAGATCAAAAAAAGATTCCATATAGCATGCATGCGTATGATCCAGAAGATGGACAGATTGATGCGGAATCTGTTGCTTTAAAATGTGGACAACATCCTGAGCAGGTCTTTAAGACACTTGTGACAGAAGCAAATAATCATGTGCATTATGTCTTTGTTGTGCCAGCCAATGCGCAATTGGATCTGAAAGCGTGTGCACGTGCTGCAGGGGTGCGCTCGGTGGAGATGATTCCACAGAAACAACTGTTGCCTTTGACAGGCTATATTCATGGGGGATGCTCTCCCATTGGAATGAAGAAGCCATTTATGACATTTATGGATGAGACAGCCGTTCTATTTGATACAATCTTTGTATCTGGTGGTAGAGTTGGTACACAGATTGAAATCAATCCGGAACAATTACGAACATTAATAGGAGCAGAGTACGCTCCTATTGCAAGAGAAAAATAAGGATTCTTTTGACAGAAAAAGATAAAACGAAAGGTATTGATGGAGGAACCTCTTGACTGGATTAACCAGTAAGGAGGTTTTTTTGTATGAGGTAGAATGGTTTTGTAGGGCATTCAGGATAGTTTTTGTTGCTTTATACTTGCGCTAGATGGTGAGTATGTTAAACTAACAGCGAAAAAGAAAGGCAGGTGGTCTTATGTCATCAGCAGGTGATTGGATACGAATGAGAATGTATGATAGACCAAGATATAAGGCATCTGTCTTTGGTCAATAATTATGCATTCTTCATTCTTTAATACATGTTTTTATCATGCTTAAAAAGATTGGAGGACATTAGAATGAAGATTCAGGAATTAAAACAATTATTAGAGACTCGTCACTTCCAAGAGGCAAAGACACAGTTAGGTGCTTGTAATCCAGTAGATATTGCGGAAATGTTGAAAGAACTGGATCTCGAACAACAACTGATTGTATTCCGTATGTTACAGAAAGATACAGCAGCTGAGATTTTTGCGGAGATGAGCAGTACACGACAGAAAAATCTTATTGCTGGATTTACGGATCAAGAATTACAGACGATACTCAATGAGATGGATGTCGATGATATGGCAGATATGCTTGAAGAGATGCCAGCTGGTGTTGCAAGACGTGTTCTTTCGCGTACTGATCCAGATATGCGTAAAGAGGTCAATCAGTTATTGCAATATCCAGAAGATAGTGCAGGTGCTATCATGACAACGGAGTATATCGCTCTTAAAGCGACAATGACAGTATCGGAAGCTTTTGAATATATTCGCAAAGTCGGAGAAGATGCAGAAGATCTCTATACATGTTGGGTTGTTGGAAAAAATCGTTTCTTGACGGGGGTTGTAACTGTAAAACAGATGTTACTGAGTTCAAAAGATGTTCAGATTCAAGATTTGATGGATATCAATGTCATTTCGGTTGTGACAACAGAAGATCAGGAAGTTGCAGCACGTTTATTTGATAAATATAATTTTACGGCTTTGCCTGTTGTGGATACAGAAAAGAGACTCGTTGGTATGATCACTGTCGATGATGCGATTGATACTATGGTCGAAGAAACGAGTGAAGACTTTGAAAAGATGGCTGCGATGAATCCAAAAGAAGACGATTACTTTGATACATCTGTCATGCAACATGTAAAGAATCGTCTTCCATGGTTACTTGTACTGATGTTTTCATCCATTGCGACAGGTCTCATCATTACAAAATATGAAGCAGCTTTCCAAGCTATGCCATTGCTTGTTGCTCTAATGCCGATGCTCAGTGATACAGGTGGTAATGCCGGTTCCCAGACTTCTACATTGATCATTCGTGGTATGGCACTCGGTGAGATTAAATTATCAGATTTTTTTAAAGTTGTATTGAAAGAATCACGCATTGCTTTGATCTGTGGTCTTGCATTAGGTGCTGCGAATGCAATACGTATTATGATTCAGTATCATGATCCGATGTTAGCTCTGATTATTGCTATTACGATGGAATTTACGGTTCTTGCGGCGAAGTTATGTGGAGCAATCTTACCGATGCTTGCAAAGAAGTTACATTTAGATCCAGCAATTATGGCCTCTCCATTATTAACAACCGTTGTCGATGTATGTTCGGTATTTATTTACTTTAAGATTGCTTCTATGTTCTTAGGACTATAGAAATTAATTTCTCCTGTTAATTAATTCGACGAAATTGAACAGAAACCGATAAATTCACACAAATCCAATCGTATGTAATGCTATACTTAACACGTATGAAAAAGAAATTGATGAAATGTGTGATTGCAGCTGCTACTACACTTGTTTGTGTCGGGGTTACACCTGTTCATGCCAAATCCGATAATCCATGTGGAAATATTGAGACGGAAGCGGATCGTGCAGCTTGTGCGGCTTATCAAAAAGAACTTGCTTCTCAGAACTCCGATCTTGCAAATCAGTTAGAGGATATTCGTGCCCAAAGAGCAGAGATCGAAGCGAATATTGCCAAATATCAGAAACAGTTAGAAGACTATCAAGCGCAACTCAATGACTTGAATATGCAACTAGATGGTCTGAATAAAGATATTGCAGTCAAAGAGGGAGAGATTGCGGATACATCAGCGCAGGCAGATCAAAAGCAGTCGGAAATCGATGAAAATGAATCGAAAGTCGAAGCCATCGGAGAACGTGTCAAAGATCGTATGGTACGTAGCCAAGGAAGTATGCACTTTAATGAATGGATTGATATTCTATTAGGTGCTTCAACGGTTCGCGATTTCTTGCGTTTAGCGGCTGGTATTACAGCCATTTCGAATCGTGATCAAGAAACAACGGATGAACTTGTGGAATTGACCAAAGATCTGAAAAAACAGAAAAAGGATCTACAAGAGATTCAGGCAAAGTTAGAACAAGAAAAAGCAGATCTTACCGAACAACAGAAAGCAGCGGAAGAGGCTAAGAGCAATGTTGCGATAGCACAAGCAAAAGTGCAGGTCATTCAGGATGCTGCAGAATCCCAGGCTGCTCTTCTCGAAGCAAAAGGAAATACGATTTCTTCTACCATTGGTTCGATTAAAGATAAAATCAATGCTTCTCAGTCGGAATTAGATGCCTATCAACATCGTTTGGATGAAATGCTTCAGCAGCAACAACAAGGTGGTGGTTCAAATGGCAGTGGTTCTACCGGCGGAGGAAATGTCTCCATTTCGAAAGGTTGGACAAATCCGGTTCCGGGTGGTTCGCGTTCGGCAGGCACATGGAACTATCCTGGTGGAGGAATCCATTTAGGATATGATTTTGCGGCAAGTGAAGGTACTCCGATCTATGCAGTCGGTAGTGGTTATATTATCAATAGTACAAATGGATGTAAGGTCGGTTATTTAGGTAGTACATGCGGACAGGAATATGGTGGTTCTAGTGGTGGAGGAAATCAGGTTTACTTGATTACTCCAATTGGAAATACACTATACGCTGTTAAGTTCTTACATATGCAATTCAATACGCCGATTGCGACAGGTAGAATGGTTAACGCTGGCGATATGATTGGTCGAGTCGGTTCAACAGGTAATGTTACAGGTCCACATTGTCATATCGAAGTATTCCAGATTGGTACGGCTTCGCAATTTAGTTCTTATATCAATAACTGGAATGGTGATCTTGCCTTTGGGGCAGGCTGGGCTGGTAGCTACGATGGGTATGGTAGACGTTGTGCGAACGGCTATGGTACACCATGTCGTTTACGTCCAGAAAGCGTATTTGGTTAAGAAAAAGGAACCGGAGCCTGTTACTTTTGTAACAGTTCCGGTTTCTTCTATTTTGTAATACAATGAGAGATCCAAAGAAGAAGTGTGAAGAACATAGCTCCGCAAAGATATCCACTCATATCGATCAAACAATCGCGGAAAGCGGGTGTACGTCCTGGGGAGAACATCTGTATGCCTTCATCACACAGTGGAATGGTACAGCCAATTAAGATGACTGTCGGTACTGTTCCTTTCCAAAGGGACTTCTTTCTAGCGGCCCAAAAACATAAGAATCCTAATAGAGCATATTCTAAAAAATGAGCTGCTTTTCGAATATAGAAATGGAATGCTTCAAAAGGTATAGAAATACCTACTTTCATAAATAAAGATAAAATCCAATTCGCTACCAGGGATGACTCCGCTCCAGATACTGTACCCGAAGCGAACGAGTTCGAAAATATCCATGTGATATAGAGCATTACTAGAATCCAAGGAATGACATGTTTTAAGGTATGTTGCTTCATAAGTGCCTCCTGCATGTTATAATACACGAGTTATGAAAACACAGAATAAATTAAAAACTAGAATCTTAAATATTATATTAATCTTGTTAGGAACTTTCATCTTATCGATGTCTGTAGAATTCTTCATTCTTCCATATCGCATTCTTTCCGGAGGGGTCGCAGGTATTGCGGTAGCTGTTGAACCTTTCTTCCATATTAATGAAACTCTTTTAGCCAATGTATTGACTATTGCGTTATTAATCGTGGGAAGAGTGATTCTTGGCCGTGAGTTTGCAATGAATACGATTCTTGCTTCCTTAGCTTATCCAGTCTTTACAACGATGTTAGCGCAGGTTGCACCCTATGTCACAATCGATATTGAACCGATGTTAGCCTCTTTCTATGCTGGTCTACTTGGTGGTATTGGCATTGGTGTGGTTATGCGTGCAGGTGCTTCTACAGGCGGTATGGATGTTCCACCATTAATCTTCAATAAGATTTTTGGCTTGAATGTTTCGACAGGAGTTATGATCACAGATGCTTTGACGGTCCTGTTGGGAGTTATGTCTTATGGTCTCAGTGCTGTATTGATTGGACTTGTATCCGTCTTTGCGAGTGGTGTTGCCATCGATAAAGTATTGTCGATTGGGGCTGGTGAAAGTGCGAAGAGTGTGCAGATTATTTCGGAAAAGTGGGAAGAGATTGCGGCTGCAATCGATGAAGAACTTGGTAGAGGTGTTACATTCTTACATGCGACAGGTGGCTATCAAAGAACGGAAAAGACAGTTATTTTATGTGTTGTATCGTCACGACAGTATACTGGCTTATTAGATATCATTCGTCGTATTGACGATAAGGCTTTTACAATTACTACAAATGCAGAAGATATGCATGGAGAAGGATTTACATATAGTTCTCCTAATATCTAACAATACAAACTCTTGAAGGAGGTATTACATGATTGAATGCGCTCATGTCTATAAACAATATAAGAATGGCACAAATGCTTTGTATGATTTGAATATTTCAATTGATCAAGGTGAATTTGTCTATATTATCGGTCCTACTGGTTCAGGTAAGTCCACGCTGATCAAGCTTCTGGATGGAGAAGAAGTACCGACAAAAGGTACTGTAAAAGTGGTTGGTATCGATGTTGGTGGATTAAAAAGAAAACAGGTACCAATCTACAGGCGTAATATCGGTGTTGTATTCCAGGATTTTAAGCTTTTACCAACAAAGACAGTATTTGAAAATATCGCATATGCATTAGAAGTGATTAATATGAAGAAAAAACAGATCCGTACACGAGTTGAAGAAGTAACGGAACTAGTTGGCCTAGAAAATAAAGATCATAACTTTCCAAATGAACTTTCGGGTGGACAACAGCAGCGTGTCGCTATTGCTCGTGCCATTGCGAACCGTCCAAAAGTACTTGTTGCGGATGAACCGACAGGTAATCTAGATCCAGGAAAGTCAGATGAGATTATGGATCTGTTAGAAAGAATCAATAAGAGATATGGTACAACAATCTTGATGGTCACACATGACTTGACGCTTGTAAATAAACATCGTAAGAGAACCATTGTTCTAGAGCAGGGACATATTGTGGCAGATCTTGCGGAAGGAGGTTATGTACGTCATGATCAGTAGACCAATCAAAGAAGGATTTTGTGGTGTTGCAAGACACTGGGGAATGTCGATCAGTGCAGCAATTGCAGTCACGATTACATTGACGATTATCTCTATCTTTTTAATCTTCAGTTTTAATGTTCAGAATTTCACACGTAATATTGAATCTTCTTTGGAAATTTCCGTTTTAGTCGATTATGATTACGAAGCTCCTGAACAAGAAGAACGAATCAAACAAGAATTGGCCGCAATTGATGGGGTCAAGACAATTAAATATTCGGATAAGGAACAAGAGTTCCAGTATTATATTGATTCTTTTGACGATGAAGAGACAAAAGAAGCATTTGAACCATTCCGTTCCGATAATCCGATGCATGATGCTTTCTATGTGGAAGCGATATCGGGTAATCAGATTCAAGATATTGCTAAAAAAGCGCAACAGATTGAAGGCGTTGCAGAAAATGGTGTAAATGATGGTGGACAGTCTACCATCAGTCTTGTCGGGGCAATGGGTACCGTACGTAAGATTGGTGCAATTCTTGTTGGTGCACTTACTTTATTAGCTATTTTCTTGATTCAGAATACAATCAAGTTAACAATCAGTGCACGTGAAGATGAAATTAAAATCATGCGTAATGTAGGAGCTACAAATGGATTTATCCGTTCTCCATTCGTTATTGAGGGTATTATTACAGGTGTATTAGGGGCTTTGATTCCAGTAGGTCTTACAATCTATGGATATAATGTCCTTTATAATAGTACAGGTGGACGTGTGATTTCTAGTATGTTCCATTTGTTAAATCCAGATCCATTTATTTATTATGTTGCAGCAATTTTATTAGGCATTGGTGTTGTTGTCGGTTTTATTGGATCTTGGTTATCGGTCACAAAGCACTTGAGGTGGAAACGATGACAAAGAAACTGACGCGCCTTCTTGTCGCGTTCGTTGTGGCACTCACATTTGTCCATACGAACATTCATGCGGAGCAGCCACCCTATAGTGATACGGGGTATTGGGCTTCGTACTGTACCGGGCCAAAAGCAAATTCTACAGAATGCAAAGCATATGTAGAATATTTAGGGACGCAATCGGAAGAAGCACAGAATCGTTTGGATGAGATCGATGCTGAACGGAAACAGATTGCGGCAAATCTAGCTGCTTACGATGCAAAGTTAAAAGATCTACAGAAGCAAACCGCGGATAAACAAGTTGAAATCGATGATGTACAAAAGAAAATTGACTTGAAGCAGAAAGATATTGATGCAAAGCAGAAAGAAATTAAAGCAAATGAAGCAGAAGCGAAACAACTCGAAAACAAGGTGAAACGTCGTATGGTCAGTTCACAAGGAACAATGCGTTTCAACGAATATCTCGATCTTATGATGGGTGCAACTTCTTTTGCAGAAATTTTGCGTATCGCAAATGGATTGGTCTCAATCACGGAATTTGATCAGAAGACACTAGATGATCTTATTGCAATTCGTGCAAAGCTAACAGAAGAGAAACAGGCTCTTGAAAAGGCTCGTCAGGAATTAGAAGCGAATAAGCAGACATTGACAGATCAACAGAATGAACTGTTATTATTGCAACAGCAGACACAGGTCATTATTGAAGAACAACAAAAACAAGCTGCACAATTAGAGGCAGAGGGTGAACGTATCACATCGAATCTTGACTCAATTGAGAAACAAATGAAGGAACTTGCAGAAGCAGGATCTTTGAATGCAATTGTGACAGCCCGTGGATGGACTTTCCCTGTACCAGGGGCATCCATCAGTGCACATACTTGGGCTTACCCATCTGGTGGTGCACATTTAGGAGAAGATTTTGCGGCAAGTGTCGGTACACCGATCTTGGCTGTAGGAAATGGTGTTATTTTAAATAGTGCAGATGGTTGTCCGACATTTGGAGGACTTGGTAGTACATGTGGTGCAAATATCGGTGGTACACAAGGAGGAGGAAATCAGGTCTATCTTCTTGCTAGTATTAATGATACATTATATGCAATCAAGTACCTGCATATGAAACAGGGGTCGCCTATTGCACAAGGTACAATTGTCACAGCGGGACAACAGATTGGTATGGTAGGTTCTTCCGGTAATTCGAGTGGTGCACATTGTCATATCGAAATATTTCAGTTAGGAGAGGCGTCACAATTTTCGAATTATGCTTCGAGTTGGAATGGCGATATGACATTTGGAGCAGGCTGGGCCGGTTCGGATCGGAAGTGTGAGAATACAGGTTCTCCATGTCGTATCCGACCTGAATCTGTTTTTGGAGGCTAAAACAAAGAGCTCGCATAGAGCTCTTTTGTGGATTCTAGAGGTAATACAATGGAAGAAAAAGATAAGAAGCAAGAAGAGAATATAGAAAAGAAAGACGGAACGACAGAAATGGCTGTCCTTCGTGTTCGCCGGCATCTGTATCCAGAAGAAATTGTTCAGAAAAAAGCAGAGAAGAAACAGAAACGTATGAAGATTATTGCGGTAGTATGTGTTTGTGCCGCATTAGGGATTGGTTGGATCAGTGGTAGTATTTTCCCTTTGGGTATTGCTGGACAGTTACGGGCGATTATAACGAGATCTTCTGAACTGGATTCCACAAATAAGATTGCCTCTGCGAAACGTGTCATGGAAGAGGACTGGTATTTTGGAAAAGATATCGATGACTTAGAAGAACGTCTTACAGATCAAGCAATTACAGGAATTACGACAAATGAGGAAGATCCTCATACGCAATATATGAGTAAGCAAGAAACAGATGATTTTGTACAGTCAATCAATCGTAACTACGTTGGTGTAGGGGTACAGTTCATCAATATTTCTGGTACCGCAACAATTACTCGTGTCTTTAAAGGCTCTCCAGCGGAGAAAGCAGGGATTGAACCAGGAGATATCCTATATAAAGCGGATGAGCATGTTTTGGAAGGCCTTAGTTCGGATGAGATTAAAAAATATGTACAAGGGGATGCTGGTACGGATCTCATGTTAGAAGTAAAACGTGGAAATGATATATTCGCTTTTAAAGTATCTCGTTCGGATGTGACAGCAACGACATATGGTTATATGCTAGATGATCAGGTGGCATATTTACAGTTAGCACAGTTCGGAAATTCAACTGCGGATGAAGTACGTGCATATTTAGATGATTTTTCAAAAGAGAACGCTACAAAGTTGATTATCGATTTACGGGATAATGGTGGTGGATATTTGACTTCTGTAGAAGATGTTGCGTCCTGCTTTTTAGAAAAAGGATCAACGGTTATGAAAAGAGAATTTAAAGATGGATCGATTACAGAAAACAAAACAAGTAAGGATCAATATTCTGAAATTTCTCCAATTGTGGTTCTCATCAATCAGAATACTGCTTCCGCTGCTGAAGTATTGACATTGGCTTTACGTGAACAACGTGATGATGTGACACTTGTTGGTACGCGTTCCTATGGAAAAGGTACCGTGCAGGTATCGCGTTCTTTTAAGGATGGTTCCACAATCAAATATACAGTATCCAAATGGCTCTCACCAAAGGGAGAGTGGATTAATGAAGTTGGTATTGAACCAGATCAAGAAGTACGTCTTCATGATGTCTTTTATCATACTTTTGCAGGTATGAAAGCTGACGAAACATATCTTGTTGATAGTGTTGGTGATCCTGTTGAAGACATGGAACTATGTCTAGATTATTTAGGCTATGGTCCAGAGCGGAAAGATGGTTATTTTTCTACTATAGTGCAGAATTGTTTGAGGCAGTATCAGACGGATAAAGGAATGGAAGTGACGGGAGTATTGGATCGTGAGACATATGATAGTCTTTATAGTTCTGTCATTTTAAAGTGGGAGACAACGACGGATACCGATAGTCAGCTTGCAAAAGCAAGGGAGATTTTAGCATGAAGGAACAGAAGTTCGAATTAGTTTCTCCATTTCATCCGACTGGAGATCAGCCACATGCGATTGATGAATTATGTGAAGAAATAGAATCTGGTAAAAAGGAGATGGTCTTACAAGGCGCTACGGGTACTGGTAAGACTTTTACTATGGCAAATATTATTGCCCGTGAGAATCGTCCGACGCTTGTCTTTTCTCATAATAAGACACTTGCTGGACAGCTCTATGCAGAATTTAAAGAGCTTTTTCCACATAATCGTGTGGAATTCTTCGTGTCGAACTTTGATTACTATCAACCAGAGGCATATATGCCAAAGAATGATATGTATATCGAAAAGACAGCTGCAATCAATGAAGAATTAGATATGTTCCGTGAGTCGACTTTAAATTCTTTATTAGAAAGAAGAGATACGATCGTCGTTGCCTCGGTTGCGTGTATCTATGCCGCATCGAATCCAGTGGAATATCGTAATATGTTTATTACAATCCGAGTTGGAGAAATTTATGACCGTGATGAATTGTTGCGTAAATTGATTGAATTACAATATACAAGAAATGATGTCGAACAGAGCCGTGGTACGATTCGTGTCCGTGGCGATGTGATTGAACTGACACCATCCTATACAAAGAATTTTAATATTCGTATTGAGATGTTTGGGGATGAAATCGATCGTATTACAGAAGTTGATCCTTTGACTGGTAAGACAATAGAAGCCTATCAGTTTTATAATATCTTCCCTGCATCTGGTTATGCGCGTTCGAAAGAGACGATGTTGAAGGCATGCGATGATATCGAAGCGGAATTAGAAGATCGTTTAAAATATTTTAAAGAGAATGGTAAATTGTTAGAGGCAGAACGTTTGGAACAGCGTACACGTTTTGATCTCGAAGCGTTACGAGAGAATGGCTATTGTGCTGGTATTGAGAACTATTCGATGCATATCGACCAACGTAAGACAGGAGAGAGACCTTTTAACTTATTTGATTATTTTCCAAAAGATTTCTTGATGTTCGTAGATGAGTCTCATGTTTCATTACCACAGATCCGTGGTATGTATAACGGTGACCGTCAAAGAAAAGAAGTATTGGTAGAATATGGTTTCCGTCTTCCTTCTGCGTTAGATAATCGTCCAATGAAGTTCGAGGAGTTCAAGTCCATGGTCAACCAGGTCGTATACTGTTCGGCAACTCCAGGAGATTATGAATTAGAACAGGTCGATCATAAAGTGACGGAACAGATTATTCGTCCAACAGGTCTATTAGATCCAAAGATTACAGTCAAACCAACAAAAGGACAAATCGATGATATATGTGCGGCACTTGAAAAACGTATTGCACAGAACGAACGCGTTCTTATTACAACTCTGACGGTTCGTATGGCGGAAGACCTAACCGAATATTTGAAAGAAAGAGGTTTCCATATTGCCTATCTTCATCATGAGACAAAGACTCTGGAACGTACACAGATCATTCAGGACTTACGTATTGGTAAAGTGGATGCAATTGTAGGTATTAACTTATTGCGTGAAGGTCTTGATATTCCAGAATGTTCTTTAGTATGTATCTTAGATGCAGATAAAGAAGGATTTTTACGTTCCTATCGATCTTTAATCCAGACCATCGGTAGAGCAGCTCGTAATGAACATGGAGAAGTGTATATGTATGCGGATACAATCACCGATTCGATGCGTGTCGCAATAGATGAGACAGAAAGACGACGTAAGATTCAGGAAGGTTATAATAAGAAGAATGGTATCGTTCCTCATACGGTTAAAAAGAACGTGGACGAAGTCATTCGTGGTAAAGAAACAAAAGAAATGGCTGCCCGTTATAGGAAACGTAAGAATAAAATGGCGGGTAAAGATAAGAAAGCACTGATTGAAGATCTGATGAAAGAGATGAAGGAGGCAGCTGCTAGCTTAGACTTTGAAAGAGCTGCAGAATTGCGGGATATGATTGCAGAGCTACAGACATCGGATTAAGAGGTAAAGTATGGATTATGAAAAAATACAAGCGAAGAACGCACTTGAGATGCGTCCTTCTGGCATTCGTAAGTTCTTTGAACTAGCTTCCGAGATACCAGATTGTATTTCTTTAGGAGTCGGAGAACCAGATTTTGAGACACCTTGGGCAATTCGTGAGGCGGCAATCCATTCTCTGGAAGTTGGCTATACAAAATATACAGCAAATGCAGGATTGAAAGAGCTACGTCAAGGAATTTCAGCTTTTATGGAAAGACGTTATGGACTTTCCTATTCGGAAAAGGAACTTCTTGTGACTGTTGGTGGTTCGGAAGCTATCGATCTTGCGATTCGTATGTTAATTGAACCAGGAGATGAAGTCATAATACCGGAACCATGTTATGTCTCTTATGAACCAATCACAACTTTAGTTGGTGGCAAACCGGTTCCCATTGCGACGACAGAAGAAAACGAATTCCGTGTCACACCGGAACAAATCCGTGCAGCTATCACCCCACGTACAAAACTATTGGTTCTTTCCTATCCGAATAATCCGACTGGAGCTGTTCTACATCATGAAGATCTGGTAGGTATTTGCGATGCATTAGCGGATACCGATATTATGGTGCTTTCAGATGAAATTTATGCCGAACTTGTCTATGGGGATACAGTCTATGAATCGATTGCATCGATTTCAGGAATGAAAGAAAGAACTATTGTCGTTAATGGTTTTTCCAAAGCTTTCTCTATGACAGGATGGCGTCTTGGCTATGCGGCCGGTCCAAAACCACTGATCGATACTATGATTAAATTACATCAGTCCTGTATCATGACCGCGCCAACAACTTCACAATATGCGGCTATTACAGCGGTCAAGGAATGTGATACGGATATGGAACGCATGAAAGAAGAATATGATTTTCGTCGTAAATATTGTGTACGTAAATTAAATGCAATGGGACTTCATACATTCGAACCAAGAGGAGCTTTCTATGTTTTTCCCAATATTACAAGTACGGGTATGACGAGTGATGAATTCTGTATGGCATTATTAAAAGAACAAAATCTAGCGGTCGTACCAGGAACAGCATTTGGTAAGAGTGGAGAAGGATTTGTGCGCATTTCGTATGCCTATTCTTTAAAGCATCTTCAAGAGGCAATGCGTCGGATTGAAATCTTCTTGAAAGAACATCAAAATGGAGGAGTGAACAATGGATGAGATCCGTTTATTAAAGTTATTAGCTGCCGATGCAAGAGCGGATGTCAAAGATCTTGCAGATATTTTAGGTGAGACAGAAAAATCGGTAGAAGATACAAAGAAAAAATTAGAAGAAAATAAGGTCATTTGTGGATATCATACAATCATTAACTGGGATAAGACGAATCTGACACATGTTGATGCGATTATTGGCGTGAAAGCAGTGACAGAAAGAGGAAGAGGATATGATAAAATTGCGGAGCGGATTGCCCGTTTTCCAGAAGTATCTGGATTATATCTTGTGTCAGGTAGCTCTGAATTCCTTGTTAATGTCAATGCGAAGACAATGCGAGAAGTAGCAGACTTTGTTGGAAGTAAGTTAGCACCGATTGAAGGGGTTGCAGGTACGGTCACCATGTTCGTTTTGAAAAAATATAAAGTGAATGGAAGAAATATAGATTTAGAAAGTGAAGAAGGAGATGATCGTCAGATCATTTCTGCATAAAGTTTAAAAAACATGGATTTTATGCATAAAAGTGTAAAATATGTGTTTACTTTTTAGGGGGCAACTGGTATTATTCTATGGCGAGTGGTTCAACCGCTCCTTGCCAGAAATGGCCGTAAAGTCCAAAAGGAGGTGTACAAAATGAAAAAGTATGAAGTCATGTACATCATCAATGCGTCTGTAGAGGAAGAAAAGAGAGCTGAGCTCATCGCTTCCCTTAGCAAGATCATCACTGATAACGGTGGTAAGATCACAAAGACAGACGAATGGGGAATGCGCGATTTCGCATACCGCATCGATGATATGACAAAGGGCTACTATGTAGTCTCTGCATTCGAAGCTGACAACGCTGCTGTCAAGGAATTTGACCGTTTAATGCGTATCAACTCTAATGTTGTTCGTTTCATGATTACTAGAGACGAAGCTCCAGCCAAGGAGGCTAAGTAATGATCAATCGTGTTGTGCTTGTTGGAAGATTGACAAAAGATGTTGAAGTCCGTAAGACACAGTCTGGACTCTCCGTTGCTTCCTTTACAGTCGCTTGCGACCGTAGAGGTGCCCGTTCCAATGACGGTTCTCAGTCTGCTGACTTTATCAATTGTGTTGCATGGAGACAGAGTGCAGATTTCCTCGGTCAGTATGCGCACAAAGGCGCAATGGTAGGTGTGGAAGGAAGAATCCAGACACGTACTTACGATGATGCGCAGGGTACACGACACTATGTAACAGAAGTTGTATGTGATAATGTCTCACTTCTTGAATCGAGAGCACAGTCTCAGTCAAGAGCACAAAATAATTACAACAACAGTTACGATCCTATGTCATCTTATACACAGCCGGAATCTTCTATGTCCGGATCTGCAGATGACGCATTCGGAGCATCATCCCTGGATATTTCCAGCGATGATCTTCCATTCTAATAAGAGAATAAGAAGGAGAACAGACATGGCATTCAGAAAACAGAGAATGGGCCGCAGAAAGGTCTGCTACTTCACAAAGAATAACATCCAGTACATCGATTACAAAGATGTAGAACTTCTCAAGAAGTTCATCGGCGCTAACGGAAAGATTACTCCAAGACGCGTTACTGGAACTCGTGCGAAGTACCAGAGAAAACTGGCTGTCGCTATTAAGCGTGCACGTCAGATGGCTCTGCTGCCATACGTTGCTGACTAATTGAGTCAACTATACCGGATTGATGAAATCCGGTTTTTTTGTTATATAAGATAGGATATATTGTGTGAAATTCCTTTGCTTGTATAGATACAAAATACATTTGTATCTATACAAAGTACGATATTTAGTCATACTTTTATAGTGCAATGCCTAAAAATGTGGATAAAAAGCCATTTTGAGATAGGAAAAAAATTTTTCTTTGCTATAATAGACAAGTATTTTCCATCGTATAAGCTTTCGAATAGGCGGGAGCGTTTCTACCGGATGCCTTAACATCCGACTACGATCCTGACTTCTCAGCTGTGGGGCGAGTGTCGAGAGCTTTTTATTTTTTTACGAATGGAGAAGAGAGAAAAGGGGAAAAATAAATGTTAGAAAAGCTCTTTAAACTGAAAGAGAACGGTACTACAGTCCGTACAGAACTGATTGCCGGTCTTACAACGTTCATGACTATGGTTTACATCCTAGCCTTGAACCCATCCATTCTGAGTGCTTCCGGTATGGACGCTGGTGCTGTCTTAACAGCTACAGCAGTTGCATCCGCTATTGCCTGCTTCGCTATGGCAGCTTTCTCAAATACACCTTTCGCACTTTCTGCTGGTCTTGGATTAAATGCTTACTTTGCATATACAATCTGTGGCATGATGGGATATGATTGGTCTGTTGCATTAACAGCTGTCTTATTCGAAGGTATTATTTTCATCATTCTTTCTTTAACAAACGTTCGTGAAGCTATCTTCAATGCAATTCCAAAACAGTTAAAGATTGCTGTTTCTGTCGGTATTGGTTTCTTCATTACATTCATCGGTCTGCAGAACGCTGGAATCATTGTTGATGGTGCTACACTTGTTAGCCTCTTTTCCTTCTCTGGATCAATCAAGGCTGGAACATTCAATACAGCTGGTATTACAGCATTATTAACATTAATTGGTGTTGTTATTACAGGTATTATGTTGATCCGTGGTGTGAAAGGTTATATGTTATATGGTATTCTCATCACTTGGGGTCTTGGTATCGTATGCCAGTTAACAGGTCTTTATGTACCAGATGGAGAAATCTATTTCTCTGTTATTCCAACAGCTTTCTTCTCTATGCCTGCGTCTTTAGCACCAACATTTATGAAGTTTGACTTTGGATTTGTTACAGCACACTTCATGGACTTCTTAGTTATGATGTTCTCCTTCTTGTTCGTTGATATCTTTGATACATTAGGAACTGTCATCGGTTGTGCATCGAAGTCTCACATGTTAAATGAAGATGGTACAATGCCAAAGATTAAGAGTATTCTTCTTGCAGATGCGGTAGGTACAACACTTGGTGCTTGCTTAGGTACATCGACAATTACAACCTTCGTTGAATCTTCTTCTGGTATTTCAGAAGGTGGTAGAACAGGTCTTACATCTTGTACAGTTGGTGTTCTGTTCTTATTATCTCTGTTCTTATCTCCATTATTCTTAACAGTTCCATCTTTCGCTACAGCTCCAGCTCTTATCATTGTTGGTTTCTTAATGATGCAGCAGGTCGCTGATATTGAATGGAACAATCTCACAGAAGCAATTCCATGCTTTGCATGTATTACAATGATGGGATTTGCTTATTCCATTTCAGAAGGTATTTCCTTTGGTGTCATTTCTTATGTCGTATTACACCTCGTAACAGGCAAGACAAAGGATCTGTCTCCATTAATGTATGTATTAGCAGTCTTATTCGTCTTAAAGTATTTCTTAATCTAAAGAAGTATACCGGCAGGTCATGTACCTGTCGGTTTTTGTTATAATGGGGGAAAAGATGAGGATGTTTCTATGTTAGAGTTTGATGAATTGATATATAGAGAACCGTACTGTTCTTCCTTTGATGCGAAAGTCGTTTCGTGTGAGAAGAAAGGAACGCATTGGGAAACGATATTAAGTGATACTGCTTTCTATCCAGAAGGTGGAGGGCAGAATGCGGATCATGGTACAATCAATGGAATTGTAGTGGAAGATGTACAGAAGGTGGATGGCAAGATCATTCATTATATGAATGGATCAGTGGAAAAAGATAGTATGGTTCATGGTGCAATTGATTGGGATAGACGCTTTGATGCGATGCAGAATCATACAGGCGAACATATTCTATCTGGCCTTGTTCATCAGAAGTATGGATATGATAATGTTGGTTTTCACATGGGAGATAAAATTCAAGTAGACTTCAATGGTCCTCTGACTTGGGAACAGCTCAAAGAGTTGGAAGACGAAGCCAATCGTATCATTACAAAAGATGTACTCTTAAAGATTTGGTTCCCTGATGTGGATGCCAAGATTGAATATCGTTCCAAGAAGGAGCTGGCTGACCGTATCCGTATTGTGGAAATTCCAGGGGCAGATGTATGTGCATGTTGTGGAACGCATGTGACACGTACAGGAGAAGTTGGGATGATTAAGATTTTATCGGTCATGAAAAATCGTACCGGAGTTCGTATTGAACTCTTGTGCGGAAATCGCTGTATGGATTATATGCAAAAAATATATGATCAGAATCGTAAGATATCTGGATTATTGAGTGCGAATGGATTGAATACAGCAAGTGCAGTCGAACATTTGTTACAAGATAATAATGAACTGCATGCAAAATATCGTAAGCTATGCGAAGATTCTGCTATTCAGAAGGCATCTCATTTACCAGAAAATCAAAAAGTACTATTCATAGCTGAAAAAGAGATGGATCGTATTACAGCCATTAAGTTATCCACATATTTAGTAGAAGAGAAACATGCAGGAATAGGAGTGGTACTTGTGGACAGTGGAAAAGGTATACAATATTATATTGTTTCCCACAGTATTGACTTACGTACCCATGTAAAAGAGTGGAATGCAAAATTAAATGGTAGAGGTGGTGGAAAAGCCGATATGATTCAAGGGTTCTTCCAAGCTAGAAACGAAGAAATAGAAGAAGTGATTCAGCAATCCATTTAATATCTTTGTATGCATTATAAGGATTAAATCTCACGAAAGTAGATATATGCAATATCCAAACATATATCTATATTCGTGAGATTTTATGATTCATTTCCCGTAATGGGTATTCATAATAGCATGTGGACGGTATGGTATTGTTAGTATGAAATAAAAACCGCGTCTTTTAGGAGTGGTTATGATTGTAAAATCAAATAAAAAACATTATTTCTAATTATATTTAAAAAAAGGAAGACAAAAAGTCTATAAAATAATACGTTATATAGCATAATAAAATTAGGCAAGGGGAAAGGCATATCTACATAGGTTCATAAAATATATAAAGGTTTTTCAGCATTTTATCATAATCGTTTCATTGGTATATTGGGAGGTGATACATATGAAAAATGATAAGATCATAAAAGCTATTGCAATCTCAATGTTATTGGTCCTATGCTCCTTTTTAAAGATTCATGCAGCACAGCAAATGTTTTAGGTCCTAATTTCAATGTGACAGCCACACATTCCTATATCTCCTGTTCTATCACAGGTGCAGGTTCCAATGGAGCAACAGCTACGGTAGAATGATGGGTCGCAGCGGAATATGGACCTAAACATGTAGGTATAAGAACAGGAAGTCCATATGTCACCTAGTACATCAGTTCTGTCCCTGGATATTCTTCGTGGTCCTATTGTCGTGGAAAAGGAAACATTCCTGGACTAAAAGACCCTGTGGAGACTGCAGCTGCTTATGCTTAGAAGAATAAATAAAGCACTTCGTGTATTCTTGGCTTTGAACATGTGCACTCTCTTGATAGGATGTTCTACTTTTAGATCTTCTAAAAAGCTCTCGCCAGATACGGTACGTCCTATTGATCAGGCATCCTATAATACAAATGCGTTCCTTGCGTGTTCAAAAGATGCGCTTTTTTATCTAGGTGCCAAGGATGAGATCTTCGCATTCGATTTCGATGGAAATAATATCAAGATTGGTAGTGTCAACTTTAAGGATGACAAACTGGTCGGTTTCAATGACACAGAGACAAAAGCGGAGAGGTATACGGAACTTGGTGGATTTGGAGCTGGTATACTCTACTTTGATAATAAGATTTTATATGAGAGCACCTACTATAGTGTCGATGAGCAGACGAAAGAACATCTGAATGTGCTCGATCCGACGACCAATCAGTTTGAGAATATTGTTGAGTTCGATTATTATCCGTCCTATTTTGCCGCACAGAAAGATACGATTGCTGTAGCGGAATCAATGGAATCGAATCCGAATGGAACCGTCTATTTCTATAATCTGAATGGAAAAGAGCGGAAAGTGATGGACTTCGATGCGGACGTTGTTAGAATCGTAGGAGAATGGGATTCGTTCCTTGTGGGATGTGATGGTGGTTCTGTGTACCGTGTCGATTTAGATACATTAGAAAAAGAAGAGATCCTACACGATGATGTCGCATATGTTTATATCTACGAGGACATGTATTCGTACTATGAGATTGCGAATCGAGATGTAGCTCCAAAAGAATATGAGATCCATGCTGGAATCAAAGATCGAAAGAACGATAAAGAACGATTCAGTCTAGAGGATTTGATCATAGATTATTTTGACGCTTCTTATATCTATACAACAAAACTAGAAGAGAAGGCGAGATATCAGATTTATGACTGGGACGGGAATATGGTGAAAGAGATCGTACTATCGGATGAGCTGGGTTCATCGCCGAATGGATCGATGCCGGTCGCCCTACAGTATATGGACTATTCGAGCATCGCACGCGTCTGGAACAATCAGTTGATCGGATATCGCTATGGGAATGGAGGTCTCGAGTACTTTGCTTGTGATGTCGATACAGGCAGCTGTAAGTTCTTAGAATATTAATCATTTCGTATGAGTAATTTGTCAAATTAAGTGCAACATCTAATGTGAGTTTATAATTTCGT
>CAUWDF010000008.1:0-30226 GCA_963557245.1 uncultured Bulleidia sp. | reverse complement strand
ACGAAATTATAAACTCACATTAGATGTTGCACTTAATTTGACAAATTACTCACAAAATACATCTTCTATTATTCCTTTTACACATTTATGAAAACGCATACAAAAAAGAAATAGCTCGAATTACTATTTCTTTCTTGATTTATAAATTATAGTAAGCGGGTCTGAATCTCTTCCCAGGATTCTTGGATAATCTCCTGAAGATCCGCCTGATTCTTTGAAACGATTATATAGCTTCCATATGAATATGAATTTTCATCAGTATATGGTCGTGGTTCATATATACGAGTAATGTCCTTCTCGAATGAAAGCGGGAAATAATCTCCGTGCATATCACACATATCTTTAATTGAATGATTTTTAAGAAAAGAATCCTTAATATACATGACTGCTCTACGTCCATAAACTAGTTTATAGGTTGCTGGTACAAAACCATATCTATCTTTAAACGCATCTAATGTTGTACGAATCTGTTCTGAATGAATTTCTGAACTGAATACAATGGCATCACAGCCTTTCGACAACATATAAGCAATAGCATATGAGTTTGCAATATTCAAATTCATCCCAGCAATCACATTATGATTTGTCCCAAAAAGATCTCCCATTGATGACAGAATACAATTTTCGTTATGCATTTCTTCATTCAAGCTTTCATGAATTGGTGGTAAAACATGTCCTTCACCCATCCCTTCTGTCACATTGACACAATCCGAAGGTACCTGAATCGGTTCATCTGACTGAATAATCATACGATAAGAAGGGAGTGGAGGCACTGCAAGTTCAAATTGATAATCTAGTTTCCCTTTGCGAGGATTTAGACATTTTCTCTTCTCAATCAATTCATCCAACGCATTGCGTCGAACTTCATTGATGATAGAAATCGGCAAGAATATTTCTTCTGACACACCTTCTAAAGACTGGATTAAGAAAGGCATATCCCCAATTTTAGATAGAGAAGAACAAATTCTATCCTTTGAAACAGGAGATTTCATTGCTTTTTCTGAAATCTGATCACTCCATGATTCTACAGAATTGCCACGATTATCTGTCACTTTCAAATAGAAAGGCTTCCCAATTTTCGCTTCAAATTTCATTTTGATAAAAGACTTTTTATCTTCCTTTTGGATACAATCACGAATTAAATCTAATAGATGTGAATCCGAGGTCTTTAATAATGGCTGTCCCTTCTTTGGACTTGGTTTTGCAACACATGGCAATGTAACAATTTCCCCTGCAGATGCCCCATTCACCAATTTACCATTCTTGAAAATTTTTACAGATGTAAGACCTGTGTCTTGTGGCTCATTTAAGATACGGAGACCATCGTGCTGATAAAGAGGAGCAGATAATTTTACGGTTACTTTTCCATTAGAATACGAAAGCACTCTGCCTATTTCCACACCCCTATGATTTGGACGATATTGGCTCATCCGTTCTTCTTCTGAAGCATGAAAAATATGCCCTTCTGTAAATCCACGATTGAACATCAATAACAATTCTCTTTGCCGTTCTTCAGAAACTTTATATGGGCGACCAGAATCATAAGCATCCATTGCTTCACGGAAAGTACGAGTGACAAGCCATACATATTCTGGTCTTTTCATTCTTCCTTCAATCTTTAACGAAGCAACCCCTGCATCTAATAGTTCTGGTAAACGATTGATCACATTCAAATCTTTTGGAGAAAGTATATAGTCCCCTTCGTTAAAGTGTTTTCCTTCTTCTGAATAATATTGTAATCGACAGCACTGTGCACACATACCACGATTTGCAGAACGGTGTTTCAAAGATTCGCTCATCAAGCACTGACCACTATATGAGATACAAATGGCACCATATGCAAATACCTCAATATCCATGCCTGTCATACATGCTTCACGGATAATTTCAATCGGTGTTTCACGAGCAAGAACAACACGAGCTGCTCCTTCTTTCTGCATCTGCTTTACACCATTAATATTATGAATATGCATTTGCGTAGAACAGTGAACTTCAAAATCAGGATAACAAGTGCGAATATAGTGGAATAGACCCATATCCTGAACTAAAATTGCATCACAATCGCTGTTATAAAGGAAGTCTACTTCTTTTTTCGCATTCTCTATTTCTGGTTCATAAAGCATGGTATTAATTGTTACATAGACTCTTACATCACGAATATGACAATACGAAATTGCTTCTTGAAATTCTTCATGTGTAAAATTTCCAGCAAATGCTCTTGCCGAAAAATTTGTAAGCCCGAGATAAACAGCGTCACAACCAGCAGAAACTGCTGCTTTTAAAGATTCCATATTTCCTGCTGGAGCAAGTAGTTCAACTTTCTTTTTCATTTAATTTCCTCAATATAATTTGATAAGATTCCACTAGATCGTCTAATCGCATTCTGGCATTTGCACCTGATGTACTTGGTAATGAAATATGTTCACAATCTACATGGACATATTTCTTAAATAAATCAGATGCCTTACCACCTGTTGTAAAAATAGTATGAATGTCCGTATTCTTTAATAACCCTTCAATATCATTTATTTTCACATCAGCAATAGAAGAATCTGAACTCCCTTTAATACGACAAGAATAAATAACATCCCACAAAGCAATACCATGTTCCAAACAAAATTGCTTTTGGTCATCAATGGACTGGTGAAAGAGATCTTCCATCACCTTCCAAAAACGATTTGATTTATTTGCATAATAAAAATTTTTTTGACGAGAAATAACACTTGGAAAAGAACCTAATATCAGTATCTTTGACTTGTCATTTACAACGGGTTCAAAGGGATGAACAATCATTTCATTGTTCATTTACAAATTCCTTTGCAAGACCGCCTTCAGAAGTTTCTTTTAATGCAATTGGAATCTGTTTACCAGTTTCATTCATTGTATGAACAACAAGATCAAAGGAAACTAAATGTTTACGAATTCTAGACATATATCGGGATAATATAGCAGAATCTAAAGCCCTTGTTACGCCCATTGCATTACGCTCAATGCAAGGAATCATGACATATCCCATAACTGGATCACATGTAAGACCTAAGTTGTGTTCCATACCGATTTCTGCTGCATATTCGATCTGATTCCGATCAAGCCCCATTACAAATGCAGATGCTGCAGCCGTCATAGAAACAGCAGCTCCAACTTCCGCCTGGCATCCTGCGACCGCACCAGAAATAGATGCATTACGCTTTATCAGATTTCCAAAAAGGCCACCAACTGCTAAAGCATCTACCAATACTTCATCTGCAATATGTAGATCCTTTTTACAATAATACATATAAGAAGCAAGTACACCACAGGCTCCCAATGTTGGTGCTGTAACACAAGTATGCCCTGCTGCATTTTCTTCTGAAGCTGCATATGCATAAGACATTAATTTTAACTTATGCTGCATATCTTCTGGGGCTTTTTTTGCCTCTGAATAAAGTTCTTTCGCACATCTTGTAATATTTAGCTTTCCAGGAAGAACCCCTTCTGCCTGAATACCATTATCGACCGATTGTACCATTGCTTGTAAAATAGAATATAGATGTTCTTTTAAATTTGGTTCATGAGAATAAACATAATCTAAAATAGAACAATTACTCTGGTCTAAAAGATCATAAACTTCTTTCAATGATTTTTCTGTATAAACTTCATCATTCCAATTTAGAGGATATTCTTTAATTTGAACAGAACCACCCCCTAAAGAAAAAACAGTCCATTTTTTCTTTAAATTATTTTCTGCATCAAATCCACGAATATAAAAACCATTAGGAAAAACCTCATCCCAATCCAAAGAGAAAATAATCTTGGTGTCACTAGGTAACGTTTCTTTAATAATTTTATCTGTATGATGTCCTTTTCCAGTTAAGGATAAAGAGCCAAATAATTCTGCTTCATAATGATTGAAAGTACCATTTACTTCTGTAAATAATCTACATGCTCTTTCTGGAGCTAATGTATGTGAGGAGGAAGGTCCTCTACCAATTTTATAAAGTTCTTTAATTGCCTGCATAATTTTTACCTATGTCCATTTCTTATCAAAAAGCTTTCAAAACCTTCTTTCGGAACAACGATTCCTTGTTTGATACCTTGATCCAGTTCTGCTAACTCATTTAAATATTTCAATAATTTTTTCAATGACAAACAATCTGCATCTTTTAGGATATACCATATAGCACCTTTCTTTTGCTTTAGGCGCATCGCAATATCTTCATTGGAGTATCCTTTCTCATAAAGCTTCTTTACGTTATACATCATTCGTAAACGTTTCGCAATTAATAAGACCATAGCTGTATAGTCATAACCCAAATTAACCATTCCATTCATGGTCTCAATAGCTAATGAAAGATCACCATTTGTAAAAGCTGCCGTCAACTCAAATATGTCTACTTCTGGATTCAAAGAGATTAAATGACGTATATCATCGAGCTTATATTTCTTTTCACCATACAATAATAGTTTTTCTAAGGCGTTATGAAATAATAATGTATCTGTCCCAGTACGATTTAAAAGTTCATTCAATGCATCAGTAGAAAGCTGAAGATTATTTTTTTTTAATTCTTTACTTGCATAACTTTTAAATTCATCCTCGTTCATAACATCGAATGCTATTTTTTCTGCGCCATACTTTTCTAAAAGCTTAAAGTCCGCTTTTCGCGAATCTGCATTAAAACCATGACATAAAAAAATAAGCAATGTATTTGGATTTGGATTTTTTATATAAGTTTCTAATCGCTCTTTACGATAATCAGCATTTGCTTTTTCTTTCTCTTTACGTCTTTTAACAGACGCAGAATCCGTCTTCAATATTTTACTATTTTCAGAATAATCCGATCGTAGAAAATATGGATCTTTCGCAATAACAGCTTTCATTCCATCATCGAATAAAGAACATGTATCACATTCCATAAGTAGAGATTCTATTTTCGAGTTCTTCTTATCTGACATATCAACAACAATCGTATGATTATGATCAATCTGATGTTTTTTTAATAATGTATTTAAGGCCGATTCTTGCCTATAAAGATCTTTCCCACAGTAAATATAAACGCTCATAGCAGAAATATTATACCAACTTTCTCATCATTTAATAGAAAAATGTTCTTCTAGAATAGAATCTCATTTCCTTTCGAAGCAAAAAATAACTCTAATATATTAGACAAATAGCACTAACAATATCTTAAAACATAATGAAAAACCGCCCAAAATAATCGACAACATTTCAAGCTTGGTTTAAAAAAATGCATTTATTTCTATATAACAAAATACAATCGATTATAGAATATCGATATATTCGCCATTTAAAGCTTTGTTCATGCTACGAACAGCACAGAATTTACCACACATAGAACAGCTTTCCTCTTCTTCCGGTGCACGGTCGTTACGAATTGAGCGAGCAGTTTCTGGATCAATAGAACACTCCCATTGTTTTTCCCAATCAAATTTTCTTCTTGAATCTGCCATTGCATCATCTAAATCTCTAGCATGAGGAACCTTTTTAGCAATGTCACCGGCATGCGCTGCAATTTTAGAAGCAATGATACCCTGCTTAACATCTTCGACATTTGGCAAAGCTAAATGTTCTGCTGGTGTGACATAACATAAAAATGCAGCTCCATTTGCAGCAGCAATCGAACCACCAATTGCTGCTGTAATATGATCATAACCAGGAGCAATATCTGTAACAATTGGACCAAGTACGTAGAATGGAGCACCCGAACAGATGGTCTGCTGCAATTTCATATTTGCAGCAATCTGATCCATTGGCATATGACCTGGTCCCTCAACCATAACTTGAACATCTTTCTCCCAAGCTCTCTTCGTTAATTCTCCTAAACGAACTAGTTCTTCAATTTGGCATACATCACTACCATCGGCTAAGCAGCCTGGACGACAAGCATCCCCTAATGAAATCGTTACATCATACTCTCGACAAATATCTAAAATCTCATCAAAATGTTCATAGAAAGGATTCTCATTTCCAGTCATACACATCCAAGCAAATACCAATGATCCCCCACGTGAAACAATATTCATCTTTCTTTTATGTGTACGAATCTGATCAATTGTTTTTCTTGTAATTCCGCAATGTAACGTCACAAAATCAACACCATCTTCTGCATGCAAACGTACAACATCGATAAAATCTTGCGCTGTAAGTTCCGCAAGATCTCTTTGGTAATGAATGACACTATCATACACAGGTACTGTTCCAATCATTGCTGGACATTCACTTATTAGTTTTTTACGGAATGGTCGTGTATTACCATGAGACGATAGATCCATAATTGCTTCCGCTCCCATATCTACCGCTGTCATAACTTTTTTCATTTCAATATCATAATCTTTGCAATCTTTTGAAACACCCAAATTAACATTAATCTTTGTTTTTAACATTGATCCGACACCATTCGGTTCAATACATGTATGTAATTTGTTAGCACAAATGACGACTTGTCCTTTTGCAACGAGATCACGTATATCCTCTTCTGTACGATATTCTTTTTCTGCTACTTTTTTTATCTCAGTTGTAATAATGCCACGTCTTGCAGCTTCCATCTGTGTTTTGTAGTTTCTCATACATTTTCCTCTTCTTTTATTATGTTATAAGCATGATACAAAGGTCCCGCACCATGACCGAGATCAAGCATGGCGCCAATTGCACCATTAATATATTGTTTTGCATTTCCTACAGCTTCCTCTAAATCATTGCCTTTTGCAAGATAGGATGTTATGGCTGATGATAAAGTGCATCCAGTACCATGTGTATTTGGATTCTTGATTTTTTTACAACTATACCGGATCACCTTGCCATTTACATATAAAAGATCATCTGCACAATCAGTACGATGCCCCCCCTTCATTAGAACACCACATCCATATTGCGTACTAATTTCTTTGGCAGCTTGTATCATCTCTTCTTCATTTGTGATTGATTTTTTCCATAGAACTTCCGCTTCTGGAATATTAGGAGTCAAAAGATCCGCTAAAGGTAAAATAATTTCTTCTAATGTACCGACTGCATCCTTCTTCATCAAGAAACAACCACTTGTCGAAACCATGACAGGATCCACAACAATATTCTTTGCATCATAAAATTTCAAACGCTCACCGATAACTTCCATTGTCTTACAATCGGATAACATTCCTATCTTAATGGCATCTGGATCAATATCTGTGAAAACAGAATCTATTTGTTTTGCAATAAAATCTGGATCAATATCCAAAATGGCATCGACTCCCATCGTATTTTGTGCTGTTAAAGCAGTAATAACACTCATTCCATAAACATTATTAACTGTCATCGTCTTTAAATCTGCTTGAATACCAGCACCACCACTACTATCACTACCTGCTATTGTTAATGCTGTAGGTAATTTCATTTTCTTTTCCTCATATCCTTTGCTTTTACAAATAATGTTTTAGCTGCTTTCATTGGATCTTCTGCTTTCATAATTGCGGAAACAACACAGATACCTGATATATCACTTTGTTCTAAAACAGATAGATTATAAGCATTTAAACCGCCAATCGCATTAACTGCTATATCAACCGATGCACAAATTTCGTCCAGTGTGGATACGGGAGTAATAACCGTTTTCACATGTGTTGTAGTTGGATAAATAGCCCCTACACCTAAATAATCAGCACCACCTTCTTCTGCTTCTATAGCCTGTGGAACGGTTTTGGCAGTAGCACCAATAATCATATCTTTTCCCACAAGAGAGCGTGCAATAGAAATAGGCATGTCACTCTGTCCTAAATGAACTCCTTCCGCATGTACAGCCATAGCAATATCAATGCGATCGTCAATAATCAAAGGAACATTATAAGTCTTGGCTAAAGCATGAACTTTTCCAGCCAATGACAAATATTCTCTTGTAGTACGATCTTTTTCTCGTAACTGTAGTAATGTCACACCACCTTTCAATGCAGCTTCCACTTTTTCTAAAAAATCATTTTCTTCAACCCCCGTACTATCAGTAATGAAATACAAAGTAGAATCGAATTTTCTCATATAATCTCCTAAAGATACAAATAATCATTTAAGACTGGTTGAAGGCCTTCTTCTGTAATATCTTCATACATTTTGGAAAGACTTCTTCCATCTTCAATTTCGAACTGTTCATCGCCTTCTTTTTTACCACTCTGTTTACCTGTATATTTTGCCTCGTGATCACCTACACCTGTAGAGACACCTGCAGACACCTTTGTTGCACAGATCTTGACAATTCCATTTCGGAAAGAAGCACTTTCTCTAGAAGATACTGTAATTCCTGCAAATGGCAAAAAAATTCGATAGGCACAAAGAATCTGACATAGTTGTTTTTCGTGAACATCCAAAGGATTAATCTTATCATTATTAATAATTGGCCGCAGACGAGGACAAGAAAGAGACATTTCGGCATATGGATACTTTCTCTGTAACCAATAAACATGTAAGGCTGTAGCCAGTGCATCTTTACGGAAATCGGAAAGACCTAAAAGAGCTGAAAAACCTACCCCTCTCATACCACCGCGTAAGGCTCTTTCTTGTGCATCAAAACGATATGGCCATACACGTTTATGACCTAACAGATGTAATGTTTCATATTTTTTATCGTTATATGTTTCCTGAAACACTGTGACATAATCAGCCCCACATTCATGCAGATACTGATATTCATCTGTATTGACAGGATAAATTTCTAATCCAACATTACGGAAATATTTATGTGCTAACTTACATGCTTCGCCAATATATTCAACACTGCTCATACCTCGACTTTCACCAGTCAAGATCAAGATTTCTTCCATGCCACTATCTGCAATAACTTTCATCTCATGTTCAATCTGTTCATAAGATAGCTTCATACGATTTATATGGTTATAGCAGTTAAAACCACAATAAACACAATAGTTCTCACAATAATTTGCAATATATAGTGGCGTGAAGACATAAACCGTATTACCAAAATGACGACCTGTCTCTTTTCTAGCACGCTGCGCCATCTCATCTAAAAAAGGTTCGGCGGCTGGTGACAAAAGAGCTTTAAAATCTTCAATGGAACAATTTTCATGTTCTAAGGCTCTACGTACATCTGCAGCGGAATACTTGTTATAATCAAAGCCATTCACTTCCGTCATGACTTTTTCACATACATCAGAATCGATTTTCTCCATTCCTTCCATATATGACATATGATCCGTTCTTGATCCAGGTTCCTTTTCTAATCGATGTTTTAACGCCAACGCTTTCTCAGAAAGAAACTGGGAATCTACAAAAAAATCATTTTCCATCTTGCATACCTCAGTCTCTTAGGAAGCCAGTAAGTGGATCAGAAGAGGAGGCTCCTCGTGTAAGAACTCTACCAATACCAGCTAGATATGCTTTTCTACCTGCATCAATAGCATCTTTAAATGCAGAAGCCATTAAAGATAGATCACCTGCTGTAGCTAAGGCTGTATTTGCCATGATTGCTGCTGCGCCCATCTCCATTGCTTCACACGCTTGAGAAGGACGACCGATACCGGCATCAACAATAATTGGCAAATCAATTTCATCAATTAAAATTTGAATAAATTCTTTTGTAGTAAGACCTTTATTGGATCCAATCGGTGAAGCAAGTGGCATAATTGCTGCTGCCCCAGCATTTACAAGGTCTCTTGCAACATTTAAATCTGGATACATATAAGGCATAACGACAAATCCTTCTTTTGCTAAAATCTCTGTTGCTTTAATTGTTTCTTGATTATCTGGTAACAAATACTTTGTATCACGCATAATTTCAATTTTAACAAAATCACCACATCCGAGTTCTCGTGCAAGTCTTGCAATCCGAACCGCTTCTTCCGCATTTCTTGCACCAGAAGTATTCGGCAGTAAAGTTACATTTTTAGGAATATAATCCAAAATATTTTCATGTTCTTTTGTGTTTGCACGACGTACTGCTAAAGTGACGATTTCCGCCCCTGCATCATGAATTGCAGCTTCAATGAGCTTCATCGAATACTTACCCGAACCCAAAATAAATCTGGAGTTAAACGCATGTCCTCCAATAATCAACTTATCATCTGTCATTTTTTATCCTTCTTCCTTAATTTTATCTGCTAATATACGAATGACTGTATGTGCTTGCATACCAGCACAAGCCATCACACGTGATGCAACTAAATTACCATTTGTAGCAACATCACTTTTTCCATCACCACAAACATATAAGTGTTTTATGGCATGTTTGATACATAGTTCCTCTGTACTGCCAAGCCCTGCCATTCCAGATCCAGCAACAATATATTTTTCTGGGAATTCTTCTAATACTTTATTGACAAGCATTGCTTTACTTTCGGCATTATCAAATGCTTCACATATAACGTCTGCTTCCTTAACAAGTTCACATACATTCTCTTCTGTCATCTTTACACAATGCTTTTCAAGTTCTACATATGGTGCAATCTCTTTTAACTCTTGTTCAAGAGCAATTGTTTTAGAAAGTCCCACTTGCATAGCACGATATTGCTGACGATTCAAATTCGTTACATCGACAGAATCAAAATCAATAAGTATCAATTTTCCGATACCTGTTCGTGCTAAACATATAGCAATATTGGAACCAAGTCCTCCTAAGCCACAAATCGCAACACATGATTTATTTAAACATTCAGTTAATTTTTTTCCTTGCCTTTGTACCAGCGCTTTATACATCTCTTCTTTTGACGGAATCATATTATCCTCCGCCCACAAAACTTACGATCTCTACTTGATCTTTCTCATGTAGAACCGTATCACTATACTTTGTTTTAGGAATAATATTTCCGTTAACTTCAACCGCAATACGCTTCATGTCATACTGAGCCGAAGAGAGATAATCCGAAATTTTCATTCCATCCAAAGCAAGCTCTACTCCGTTTACTTTTACCATTTCCATACCCCATAAAAACACAAAAAGCGGAAAGCCTGATAAGACAACTTTCCGCAAAAAATAAAATATCTGCATACGATGCACAGATCCCTACGTTGGCGTTATCCAAATCAGGTAATCGGTCGAAGGTGATTCCTTCCTCTCAGCCTGTCACACAAGCTCCCGTTTGTTGCATTTTATATAAAAAACATTACTACTATCCAAAACATATGACAAGTATATTCCTATAATATATTTCCCAAATAATGAAACAAATTCCGCTTTCCAAATCCACTTAAGTGGATTCAATGTATCAAATAATCAAAAAAGCTAGAAATAGCATATAAAATGTATATAACTAGCAATCTAAAACAAAACAGTAAATTCTATAAATTAAGAAAAAACGAAATTAAAATGGGAACAAAGAAAGAACAAATCATACCATTCAGAACAGATAGTACCACTGTTTCTTCATCTGTATATTTAAGCATCACCGGGAGCGTTGTATCTTCACTCGTCGCACCTGCTGGGGCAATACATGTATAATAGTTTAAATGTGTAGCTAAAAAAGGAATGATAAAAAAGGAGAAAATCTCTCTCATAAGATTACTTAAAAAAGCAATACTTCCTAATTCAGCTCCTACTAATTTACTGATTGTAGCTCCTGCCAAACTATACCAGCCCATACCACATGTTACTGCTGCTGCATAACGTGCAGGCATTTTTAATATTGCGGAACATAATAAGCCTCCTAACAAAGATCCGATAATAACACCAATTGGAATAATGAAAATTCGAATATGATAATCTTTGATTTTTTGAAGAATTCCATCATTCATTCCAATACTAATTCCTACCGAAAACATCAACAAATATAAAACAATATTCGAATGTTCCGAAATAAACGTAATAACTGTATTCTCAATACCAAAATACCCATAGCCAATTCCTATGAACAGCGAAAGAATTGTCAAAAGAACAATCATCATTCCTCCTCCATTTAACTCATTTTCGAAGTATGTCCACTCATAAATTTATGTGTAAGATAATAAACAAGTATAATTGAAAAAAGTGTTGGCAAGAAGAAGAAAAGAAAACTTGTTGTTCCTAATGTAGAAATTTCTTGAAAAAAATTATCTTTTCCTCCTAACATGACGCCCATTGAAAAAATCAAAATAAAAGTACATGACAAGGATATATATCCATTCTGCTTTTTAAACTTACGAATCGAATGTAATCTTCCGAATAGAATTCCAAGACACATGACAATAAGTATATCCATCTTTTAGTCCCTCCCCAATTGTCGCCTAAAAACCATACCAAATACCGAATCCATTTGTCATCCTAATTCACAAAAAAAGTGGATATATATCCACTTTCATATACATACTATTCACTCTTTGTAGTATTAATTACTGGAGATGTTCCTTCTGGTACCACAATCATATTACCTTGCTTACCAATTTCTTTTAAGGCTTCGATATATTCTTTACTAATGACTTGATCCGTAAGAGAACTGTTTAAAATAGCATTTGCATCCGCTTCCCCTTGCGCTGTAATCTTCTTTGTTTCAGCGACAACCTTTGCGGTCTCCTGCTCATTTAAAGCTTGCGCTTTTGCAATTTCAGCAGCCTGTGCTTCGGAATATTTTTTAGTGATCGATTCGTCATAGATTACATCCTGTACACTGACTGTTTCGATATTCAATCCCTTGCCCTCCCACTTTTCTGTCAAGGCCTTTTCAACTGCATTCGCATACTGACCGCGGTCTGTAAGCATTGTGATTGTATCAAATTTACCACCCGTTTCTCTAGCTACAGAGCGAAGATCGTTACTAAGATATGTTTCTGTGTAGTTTGTCTGTGTTCCATACTCTGTATAAAGATTTACTGCAGATGCTGGATCTAATGAATATACTACCTGAATATCAACATCCGCTCTTGCACCACTCTTATCATTAATGGAAACGCTTGGTCCAGAAGCACTACCACCGTTATAACTGTAATCTCCAGCTTTAGAATAGAAATTAATAATCATATTACGCGTATCATAAGTTATTGTGGATTCCCAAGGTTTTTTGATATGAAATCCTGGATCAGGAGTGGATCCAGTAACTTTACCGCTCCAGGATTTAACAATCGTAACGGTACCAACCTCCTGCGTATAGAACATGCTAAAACCTGCTCCGGCAAGCAAAGCAATCAAAACAGAAGCAATTGGAATAATTTTTCTGAATTTTATGTTCGTATCACGCAACTTTTTTACACAATAATATGTAAAATAAATAATGTTTAAAACAACAAGTAAAGCAATAACACTAATTAACATATATTCTCCTAATACCATCTTAGTATTTCTTTGCAAGAATTATCTCATCTTTCCGATTTTTGTAAATATATATCCATAAACTTAACTCAAAATAATATATAAACTATCCTTCTCAGTATGAAAAAAGCAGTCAATTAAGCAAATCACTGCTCTTCAATCTAAATTTAAATACAATAATCTATAATTTTCAAACCAAAGCACTACGTGATTGCGCCACTTATTAAAGCTTAAATAGAAAATAAATAGTGGAGTAATAAATATAACTACGCATAATAAAAGTGTTATTACCATTTTTTATGTTTTTCAATCGTTCACACTTCTTAACTTCAATTTGCGCCATTCTTTATATCTTATCAAACTAGAAGTTATATATTTTGTTTCGGTTTTGGGGCTGACAGTTCCTTATACATTACATGAAACAAGCCTATCAAATATTCCTTATTATCAACTTAATATACAAACCATATCTCTTTTGCTCCCTCATAAGGTAATTCATACAGAGCTGTCGTCATATAACTAATTACTGATTTTACGTTTTAATTTAACAAGTAATCTATCATCATAGATACCGCCAATAATCTTACCACGATAATAAATTCGCCCATCATAGCTCAATAAGTAAATTCTACCATCTAACTAAGTATTTTAAACTACTGTAGAAATTAAGAGAAACTATTTATGCATCCGATAATTCTTTTCACTTTGCCATTTAACCGATAAAATTACTGATTTAATAATTTAGCAATCGTGCTTGGTGCTTATTTATTGAGTTATGTCCTGCATTTGAAATAAGGTGCAAAGTTGCTTGTGCTAGAATTTCTTTTAGACTTTTAGAAGCATTTAGATTGGCAATATCCTTTTTACCACACACTATTGTCACTGGACAATGAACATTGTTTAATTGCAAAGTAAAATCTAGTGAACGTATAGAATGCGTTAACTTTAGGATGGCTCTTTTGGATAGTCCCAAACTTTTAAAAGACTTGTTTGGCATACAACAGAAGATAAGATTTTAAAAATCTATCAATAAACTTGGAACTTTGTATTGTGTACCAATCAAAACCAGCGAAGCCACTTTTTCTTCATGTCGAATATCAAAATCAATCGCAAGAAATGCGCCTAGTGAAAGGCCACAGATACGAAGCGATTCATTAGCTTCTAAATACTGCTGCTCTAAAGAACGTAAAATCTTTGCATATGATATTTCATCGTCTTTTAAAGAAAAAAATTCTTGACAATCGACATTGGAAATTTGTGAGCTGTTGAACTACTTTTTTCCAGTCCGTACTGTTTGTCCTAATCCATGTAAAATAACCGTTTTCATTAAACATCTCCTAAGTTAAAAATAATCCTGACGCACAAACAAACTGAAATATATCATCTCTTTACTAATTCATATATTTCTTTCACGTAACTACTGACATTGTTAATCGAAAAATCTCCATGATACATATGTGTAAGAATCTTCATTGAACTTCCTGTCATTGTTTCATGTAATCTTCTAGCAGAAATCTTCATGGCATCATTTTCTTTATCTCCTACATATATGCAAATTTTCGCCGAGCAGTTTTTAATTGAATGATTTAACGAATAACGAGAATTAGCCTGTAAGAAAGCTATCATATTTTTCTTAGCAATACCACAAGTTTCTCGATAATATTCATCAAATAAATCCAATTTTATTCGTAATGATTTAAATTGTAACTTAGAGAACCATTTATAACGAATCAATCCATAACAGCTTCCGAAAGCAGGCTTAATCAAAGAGTAGACAAATATGGAAGGAACAACCAATGTACTCTCAATCATGGCATATTGGCAATGTCACTTCGTTGTGAAAGTATTTCAAGCAATATCTGTCCTCCAAGAGACAAACCTTCCATTAGCAAAACGGAGCCACCAAAACTTTCGTCGATAAAGGCTATTATTTCCGCAGCATTGTTTTCAATGGTCGAAAAGTCTTTATTGCTTTCTGCGTGACCATCTAAAATCGGAAGGATAACGAAAAATTCCTCTTGATGCATTTCTGCCTCTTCATGATAATTCCACCACGCCAAGCCCCTAGCATGCAAGAGAACAATTACACCAATATTTTTTTCACCATATTCTTTGTATTTCATTTTTCACCTAATCATCAATTTAAAATCACTCAACAATTTGATGGGATTTGTTTTATCTGCATTTTTAAGGAAGATGTTATTAGCTTCCATTATTTATTATCCACTTTAAATTTGTTCCTTCCTTCTTGATTTTATTACTGGAAATTTCTCATACATAAGATTTAACAATCTTGCCACAATAATCAATAATAAAATTTCCCGTCCTGGCTCGATAAGTAATTTCATCTAGATCAAATAGCAACTCTAATTATTCTTTACTCGATACCATATTCGTCTCCTCTATAGTGATTTTGAAAGTATTATACCAAACCACCCTCACATCAACCATTTAAATCCTGTCATTTATATCTGTATACACAATCAATACTTTCGAAAAATTTTCTATCCAACACGAAAATACAATCGAACTAATATATATCTTTTCAATCTATTCATTCTTTGAAACTTAGGATAGTATTCCAACTTTCCCACTGGAGGTAAGGAGTAAATTCACTCGCCCTACCGACAAAATAGATAGATCGCCATCTTCTAACGTATGAAAATATGGAATGTGTCTTTTCAATAATTTTTGTATAACCTCAGGAGAAGGATGATGATACATACTATATGGCCCAGCTGAAATGAAAGCTAATTCAGGTCGAACTGAGTCTAAGAAATCGTCCGATGAACTTGTCTTTGATCCATGATGTCCTAATTTTAATATATCTACTTTCAAATTCGGATACTTCTTTAATATCTCTTCCTCTGTTATTGCATCTGCATCACCCATCAATAAAATACGCATACGATTAAGTTACATAAATAAAACAATAGATGATTGATTTTTATCTTCATTACATATTTCATTTAAATCATAGAGTTTTAAATTCCTTACTTGCAGATAATTTTTATGAAAATCCACCACTTGGTTAGGTTTATACTTTTCAATAACCCTTTCTTTATTCCCACTATGATCACTATCATCATGCGTCACCACCAGAGCATCTAACTTATTTATTCCTTTTCCTAGTAAAAATGAATCTAAAGCATTCCAGGCAGACTCTTTTCCTGTATCAATCAAAATATTTCCCTGATTCAAAGGTAAACGTACCAAAATGCTATCTCCTTGCCCAACATTAATCACACTTACTTCTGCTAAAGGATGAAATAATCCTAAAATTTGAAATAAAAAAAGATAGAAAATAGCCAGAACCACAAAATTTTTATTCTTCCGTATCACAAATAAAAGAGCTGCATAAAAAATTGTTCCAAAGCCTATTGCTGAACCATATATGTCAAAATATTTCATACAATTTTGAATACCATCTAAAAGTACTAAAAAGAAATTCAAACCTGAAATTGGAACAAAAAGATATAGAAGAGATATCAGCCAAAACATCCCTTGCAGCAACTGTATAAAACGAAAAAAGAAATTTTGCACCAAATTAATCTTATGGAACAATATACTTTGTATGAAAAAAGACAAAAATAGTGACCATGATTTATAGGTATCTGTTATATGAACCATTAAGCGAAAAGTAGATGGAATTAAAAATCCTAGTGAAAATATACAAGAAGGAAAGCAAATCATAAGACAAACTAATCCGATCCCTGTTTGCTGATATTTCTGCAATTTTGTGAATTTCAAGCACCGAAATATAAGACTAGATACAAGTAATAGCGGGAAACAAAAAATTATACAAAAAATAATATTTAATATTAAGATAATTTTTTCACGCTTCTGATCTTCGATCCAATATTTTAAAGCAAACTGTAAAAATAAAAGTATACCAGAATAGGAAAGGCCGTTTGAAAAGAGCCATGAATCTTCTTCTACATCTCTAAGACGAATATTTAATAATACTTTATACAAAATCTTTTTTTCATCCGCTCCCACTACTTGATTGATTCTTTCTTGCAATATAAATCTTGGAGTCTTATATTTTTTCATTAATTTTATGCTCGAAGGTTTTAAAGAATAATAGACCCCTTGATCATGACACCATCTTGCATAATCAAAGCAAAAAAAAGACGAGGATTTTTTTACTGGTGTATAATTGCCTTCAAATGAATATATTGCATCATATTTTAGTGGTTCTTTTGTATATACAATTATTTTAGTATTCCCACTTTTTAGAAGAGAATACTTACCACTCACTTTCACTGCTTGTGCAGTATGCAAATCTGGCAATTTTGTATTATATCTCGGAACAGAAAGCCCCAATAGCAGAAGAAAAATCCAAATAAATGACTTATCTTTCGTCCGTTTGATCCAAAAATACATTACAACAATAAAAGTTGTTAGATACATTTGCTCACGAAACGCAAGAAAAAGGAAGACAAGAATCGCCAATAAAATAGCATTATCACGCAATGTTCTCATAACGAAATATTGTCCTTCATCTTCTCAAATTTGGCGGGGCCTATTCCTTTTACCTTCATGAGATCTTCTTTCTTTTGAAACAAACCATTCTCATTTCGATAAGTAACAATTTTTTCTGCAGTACTTTTACCAATACCAGGAAGATTACATAACTGCTCTATAGTAGCTGTATTGATTGAAATTTTTAAAACATGATTATTTTTCTTTGGTACATCAATCTTATCTTTATCTTTCAATAATATCTGTGTATTTATACCTGTTAAATCCGCATTGTCTTTCACACCAGCCATATCTAGTGCTTCTTGAATTGTACTATACATAGTTAGTTTATAATTCCCTGGTTCCTCAACCTCGCCAGTAATCTGTACTTCAATTTCATCTGTTTGATACTCCGTCAAATCCACATTTCGAATATCAATAAACATACAACTAAAAAATAAAGCAAAAAAAATAAGCAGTTGTTTCATACAATCCTCCTGCTTATTTATTACCTAAAAATTCATTTGTTCTAATGTCTCATGTAATAATCAATATTCAAAATAGATTGTCAAATTCTATGACTCAATTTTGAAGCATTCTCACCATCAAAAACAGGAACAAAATTCCTACTTATCCGTTATTGTTCCCTATACAGAGAAAAATTGAAAAGTTAAAAACATTATAAACAAGCGCTTTTTAGTATATTTTCAAACTGGCGAAAACTTTATAAAACTGGACACATAAGTTATAACGAATTAAATGTCTCGAAAGAAGATAAGAAAGGAACAAAAAAAAGAAGCTCGACAAATTAATCCACTTGTACCTAGAAACATTAATTCTTAAAAGCATTGTTGACTGTCTAGAGACATAAGCAAGCTGATTCGTGAGCTTCTTAAATAAAGAGTATGAGGGAGTCCCAACCTCCCCTATCTCTTCTTACATCATCTCATACAATTTATGAAATTTCTATCGTTTTTATTATTCACACTAAGTTTTTTGGAGGGGTATACGTATGCCGGTCGTTCTATGAGCCTACGCCTTTCCATGTCATCAACGCAATAATCAATATATGTCTTGCGCTACCGCTAATATTCTTTGGAAAGGCGATTGCGAACCATGTCAAAAAAGACAGACAGTAATTTTAATCAAAACGCTTACATAGCACAATGGAAAAATGAGAACATGAAATCCATCCATGCATGCTTCAAAAATGATTTTGTAGATTCTTTTAAAGAGGCTTGCAAGACGCTTGGAATAAAGCAGTCCGATGTTTTCCGTAAAGCCATGGAAGAAACTATCAAAGAAGCAGATGAATCGAAAAAAGAGGTCGATCATTGAGCCCGACCTTTTTGCTACATTAATTGATTAACTTTTGCTTGTACCGCGTTTGGGTTATATCCTGCTGCGCGCAGTCGATTGATTCTATCTTGACCGTTCCCCCAATCGCCACGGATGACTTCTCTAGCCAACTGCTCTAGAGACTTGCTAGGTTGAGCGTTATAAAACCCACGGATGTCTCCATCGTTCACCCAACATAACCCATTATCCAATAAGTAAGGATTTTTGGCCTCGACAATTTCTTTGATTACACCATGATTTCTGACCATTTTTTCTGCCGGAATTGCTAAATTGTTAGGCTCAGTACTGGAACGATAACATGTTGAGAATACAACATGTTATCCTACTTTATGCTTATGATCATTAACGTGTGGAGTAGGCTCTGGTGTGTTTTCTCCATTCATAATCTCGATATCTCTCTGTTTCATATAACCTAACTGCGCATAGTATCTTCCAGGACATGCCGTTGAAGATACATCCTTATGTCCAATGACAGGCATCACACCATATACTTTAAATAAATAAGCAATCAACTCGCAGACAGTCTCTAAATCTCCATCACTCATCTCTGGGCGGCATTCAATGCCAATACTTTTTAAATTGTGAGGAAAATTTCCAGCATGCCAGGCGGTGTTTTTGCAATCAACGATACATGCAACCTTATTTGCTTCTACTACATAATGAGCAGAACTATTACCCGGTCACGCTACCAACAATGTAACAGAGATAGTATACACTCATATCCAGATGGAAAAGTTATAAACTCAGGTCTGTAAGATTCCAACACTAGACAAGCTAAAGTAAAGAGAATTCTATTGCTCTCTTTTTTCATGAAAACCAGCAAAAAATAGCGCACAATTTTGAGCCACCGTAGTAAAATAGCAACAAAAATAGGGCTAAAAAGCCCTATTTAAGCTGTTTGCCATCACTCGATAGAGATAATAGTTACTTTGTAAGGATTTCTAACATTAACTTCGCGAATATCGCCAGCCTTAGCTCCCATAATTGCTACAGCAAGTGGAGAGTCATTAGAAATTCTACCATTTAAAGGATCTGCTTCTGTAGAACCGACAATAGAATAAGACTCAACTTCTTTTGTATCATTAAACTCAATCTTAACTGTAGAACCAAGGTTAACTTCCTTCTTTCCACCCTTTTTGATAATCTCATAATGACCAGGCTGAAGCATGCTTTCGAGTTCAACGATTCGTGACTCAACTTCAGACTGTCTTTCTCTAGCAGCATCATAGTCTGCATTTTCAGATAAATCCCCCTGAGAACGCGCTTCTGCCAATTCTGCTTTTACCTTTTCACGTTCAACGTGAACGAGGTTATCATATTCTTTTTGTAAATTCTGAAGACCTTCTTCAGTAACATAAGTAATGTTGTTTGCCATTCGATCACTCCTTATATTGCTACGTTATTATAACATTAAGGGATGTATGATGCTACTGATTTTTGTATTCAACAGATCAATAGCTACTTTATTCTCCCCACCCTCAGGAATAATAATATCTGCATAACGCTTCGAAGGTTCAATAAAAGATTCATGCATTGGACGAACCGTACTTGTATACTGTGTAACAACAGACTCCATGGATCTTCCTCTTTCCTGAACATCGCGCAGTAATCTACGAATAAAACGAATATCTGCAGCTGTATCAACAAAAACCTTAATATCACGAAGATTGCGAATATCTTCATTTTCAAGTATGAACAAACCTTCAAGAATCAATACATCACACGGATAACAAGTTTCTGTATAAGAAGAGCGTGTATGATTTACAAAATCATATGTCGGTTTTTCAATTGCTTTACCTTCCATCAATTGATGGATGTGATGAATCAACAAATCATTGTCAAAAGCAGATGGATGATCATAATTTGTCAAAATACGTTCTGACATCGGCTTGGAGGATTGATCTTTATAATAATCATCCTGTCGAATGATCAATACAGAAGTCACATCATTATAGAAATCCTGAATCTGTCGAGAAATGGATGTCTTCCCTGATGCTGAACCTCCAGCAATACCAATAATTAATGGTTTTTTCATTCTTACACCTCACTTATCCGACACGCATAAGTTCGCCATCCGCGTCATAATATAGTCGAAGAGAGAACACTTCAGATTCCCCTTCCAACATTTCTTTCATAAAAATACGATCTCCATCCCATAATGAAAGATTCATCAATTGATTTTTTGAAATCCATTTTAACGTTCCTTCATCGCATGAAATCATTTCACCAGTAAACTCATTACATTGATAAATACGAATATACTCTGTAAGAATATTATCCTGATAAAAATACACCTCACCACAATAAGACAAATTCTGAATAGAGAATCCCGTTTCTTCTTTTACTTCGCGCATCGCACATTCTTCAAAAGTTTCTCCAGGTTCTTTTTTACCACCAACACCAATCCATTTTCCTGTGTTCACATCATTTTTTTTCTGATTACGATATAGCATAAGCCATTGCTCATCACGCATCAGATAGACACATGTTGTATTACTCTCTACCATTTAAATATTTTTTTACATTCGCATTGTGCTCATCTAAAGTATTTGCGTAATAAATCTTACCATCATCATATACAGCAGCCATAAAATATAAATAGTCTGTATCTGCAGGATGGATAGCTGCATCTATTGCAGCAACCCCTGCATTTTCAATAGCTCCTGGAGGAAGACCCGCATTCTTATAGGTGTTATATGGAGAATCATATTCAGAATTCATTTCACATGCTTGCCAACTATCTACATCTTTATCAAAATCAATCGCATAACAAACTGTAACGGAAGATTGCAAAGGCATTCCTTTAGCCATACGATTATAGAAAACGGAAGCTACTTTTTTTAAATCTTCTTCCGATGTACTTGCTTCATATTGTAAAATACTTGCTAAAGTATAAACTTCATGAATGGAATGACCACTTTTAGAAATGTCATCTTTAAATTGGTTATAAACAACAAGAGACTGATCTAAAAGGCGCTTCGTAAGATCTTCTGGTGTTGATTCTTTATATACCTGATATGTATCAGGTGCTAAATATCCTTCTAAATAGATTCTGACATTTTCATTAAAAATATCTTCTGTAAGAAATGGATACGTCTCCATTTGAGAACGTATCCAGTCTTCATTGTTCCAAAGAGCAATTAAATCCTCTGCTTTTACATTCGTTACTTCAGAAAACTTTTTCGCAATATCTTTTGCCCAGTCTCCTTCAACAATTGTAACCGAAGCCGTATTGGTTCCCATTGCTGGTGTGTTCAACTCTTTAAATATTTGATCAAGACTCCAACTTGTATCAATGGAATGAATACCTGTTTTTAAATCTGAATATTTTTTAAAACGTGCATAAAGAAAAGCCACCTGATCATCTTTTACTGCCCCAGCACCTTCTAGTTTTGTAGAAACGGTCTTTAAAGTATCACCATCATCAACCGTAACTTCCACTACGGAACTATCAGTAGATACTGGTTGTAAAGAATCATAAATATGATATAAACCATAGCAAAGACAAGCAATTAAAATAACCAAAACAATCTCAATAAACAAATGCAAAGGCGATCCTTTCATATGTCTAGATTTCTTTTTCTTTGAGCGATGTTCTAAAGTATCTTCATAAATTGCCTGATAGGAATCTGATTTCATAGGTACATCATCTTCTATAACTGCATTATCATTTCTTGTCGCAACTGGTTCAGTTACAGAACTTGTATACATTGCTCTATCATCATGATCGATTTGCTCCATCTTTGGCTGTGGCATAGTTACAGCGGAAGTCCCCTCCTCAAAAAAGGAATCTGTCGACTCTTGAGAACTATCTTTGACTACCTCTTGTGATACCAATGAATCTGAATTTCCATTCGTATTCGTAGTAGAATCATCAGTGCGTTTTTCACGCATAGCAACTCTTGATAATTTCTTTCTTGACTCTGCCTCTTCAACAGGACGCTCTGGAATAAGTTCTGTATGCTCCAAATTCTCATCTGGAGTTACAATTGCTGTTTCTTCTAAATCCGTCACATTGCCATCTTCATCTCGTAGCATACGCATGGCACGTGTTTTTTCCCCTAAAACAACATCAGGTAATTCATCTAATTCATCCAGATCAATGTCATGCTCTTTTTTATTCTCCGCTGACATCGTTATCTTCCTCATCGATAAATGCGCCTAATACTTCCTGACACATTTTCCATTCTTCTTCATCTGTAACTTCGTTCATATTGCCATCCTCATCATAAGAATAGACATAAACATTTCCTTCTTCATCTACTGGATCCGTAAAGAAAACATAACGACGATTACGATTATCATCATCAAAAGTGAGAATGATATCTACTTCTTTTTCATTACCGTTATCATCAACGATTGTCATCTGATTTGTATCTGTTGCCATATTTACCTCCATAAATAATACAATACATCAACGATGTGAGTCCAAATAACGCTGAAGTATTGCGACAGCGGCTAGTTGATCAATTTTCTTTTTTCTTCTCTTACGTGATATATCTGCCTCTAATAGTATAGCTTCCGATTCCTGTGTAGTATTACGTTCATCCTGCATTTCAACAGGTATTCCCGTCTCATTTGCGAGTGCTTTACCAAACTCCAAACAAATCTGTGCTCTTTCTGCAGCATCTCCGTTTTCAAGCAATGGAAGTCCTAATACAATAACATCCGGTTTCATATCACGGACAGTATCTTCAACGCGTTCAATAGCCGTATCATAATCGTCCGATGGAAACCGGATTGTTTTAACGGTGCCAGCAATAAATCCAGTCTCACTCCAACTGACACCACATGTTACACTTCCAAGGTCCAACCCAAGATATTTTGTCATTTATGTTCCTCTAAATAAAAGCGTACAAGCTCTTCAATAATTTCATGTCTTTCTACTGACTGAATAATGCTACGAGCATTGTTATGACTGGAAATATATGCAGGATCATTTGAAATCAAATAACCTGCAAGCTGATTGATTGCATTATATCCTCTTTCATTTAAAGATGTCTCAACATGTTTTAAAATTTCTCGGATGTTCTCACGTCTGATTTCTTCCGAGTTAAAACTAACTGTTTCTGTTGCATCATGACGATTCATACTCATAAAACGATCCCTCCGGTTTAATAAGAATATTTTACGATAAAAATATAAATAAGTATAGAATTACAAAACTCTTTCTTGTTTCAATCCTCAATATATTTTTAATTTTATAAACTATTTTATGATAAAAATACAGTTTGTTTCTTAGGATTATTTTAATATAACTAAATCAAAAATACGTATACATAATTGATAATACGTATGATTCTATCACTAATATTCAAAAAAGGTTGCCATTCTTTTTCGAACAACAACCTTGACACTATATAAATGAAATTAAGCCTCTACTGCTTTTCTTGCAGCAACATGAGCATCATCAATACGAGATACATCTTTACCACCGGCCTGGGCCATATCTGGTCTTCCGCCGCCATTACCGCCACATACCTGTGCAGCAGCTTTTACAATATCTCCTGCTTTAACGCCCTTTTCAATTGCAGATTTAGAGGAAGCAGCAACGAATGTTACTTTACCATTTGTTTCATTAGAAATGAATACGAAACCTTCTGTAAGCTTATTACGTAATGTTTCCGCATATTCCTTAAGTCCCTTAGAATCTTTATCTTTAAGTTTTAAAAACAAACAAGAAAGACCTTTAATATCTTCTGCCTGTTTCAGAACAGAGTCTGCTTCCGCAGCCATAGCTTTGCTTTCAGCTTCACTTACCTGCTTCTTTAAAGATGCATTTTCTTCTAAGAGCTTTTCGATTCTTTCCTGCAGACCTTCCCAGTTCTTCATCTTTAATAATGCTGCAGTCGCATTTAAATAATCTTCTTCTTGTTTAAAAGAAGCATATGCTTTCATCTTTGTTTCACAAGTGATACGTCGTACGCCAGAACCAACAGATTCTTCTGAAACAATACGGAAAGATCCTAAATCACCAGTATTCGATACATGTGTACCTCCACAGAATTCTTTAGAAAAATCTCCCATGGATACAACACGTACTGTATCACCATATTTTTCATCGAATAATGCTGTTGCACCTGTTTTCTTTGCATCTTCAATCGCTAATACTTCTGTTGTAACAGGCAGGTTTTCATTAATCTTTTCATTTACGATACGTTCTACTTCATGTAACTGCTCTACTGTTGGCTTTTCGAAATGAGTAAAGTCAAATCTACCATAATCTGGACAGTTATAAGAACCTGCCTGTGCAATATGATCACCCAGCACCTCTTTTAAAGCAGCCTGAAGTAAGTGTAAAGAAGAATGGTTTGCGCGAGTCTTCTGACGATTTTCATAATCATACTCACCTTCTACTTTATCTCCAACATGCAAAGTACCTTCTACATTTGTCATATGATGCATTGACTGCTTATGAGGAGCTTTCTGAACATCTGTAACATCTGCATGGAACAGATCGTTCCAAAGTTTTCCAGTATCAGCACACTGTCCACCACTTTCTGCATAGAAGCATGTAGAAGAAAGAATTACATCGCCCTCATCTTCTAGCTCATCTACTTTAACACCATCCTTGAAAAGACCAATAACTTCAGCTTCACACTTTGTATCTGTATAACCTGTGAATACAGATTCCTGCGTAAAATCCATCAGATCCTTAGACTGACCATGCATAGACTGAAGGTTGCCACGAGCTGCTCTAGCACGTTCTTTCTGTACCAGCATTTCTTTTTCAAAGACTTCTTCGTCAACGGTATATCCTGCTTCTTCCGCAATCTCTGTGGTTAGTTCACGAGGATATCCATATGTGTCATAGAGTTTAAAGACAAGTTCACCAGGTAGGACCTTAGTATCTGCATATTCATTTAATGCGTCATTTAATAATTGTTCACCATTTGCTAATGTTTTATGGAACGATTCTTCTTCATTACGTACAAGTCTTTCAATTAAAGTGACTTTATCAAGAACATAAGGATAGTAGTCCTTCATATTCTCTGCCACAACACTTACAAGCTTATACATGAATGCCCCATCAATTCCAAGCTTGATACCATAACGAACTGCTCTTCTTAAGACTCTTCTTAAGACATAGCCTCTTCCTTCATTAGAGAACATAGCTCCATCTGCAATAGCAAAAGTCACAGTACGGATATGGTCTGCAATAACACGATATGCCATCTTATACTCTGGTTCATCGTATGTGTGCTTGGCATACTTTTCAGCTGCATGAATGATAGGTAAGAATAAGTCTGTATCAAAGTTTGTCTCACCATCCTGTACCATACATACAAGACGTTCTAGCCCCATACCAGTATCAATATTCTTCTGTGGTAATTCTTTATATTCAGAACGAGACATTTCTCCTGGACGGCAATCATACTGAGAGAATACAATATTCCATAATTCTACATAACGATCATTTTCAATATCATCGAAGAATAATTTTTCACCAATATGGTCTGGATCATACTTTTCACCACGGTCATAATAAAGTTCTGTATCCGGTCCACCAGGTCCTCTACCAATTTCCCAGAAATTATCATCAGATTTACGAATATGAGATTCAATCATACCTGTCTTGACCCAAAGATCATAAGCTTCTACATCATCTGGATATACCGTGACATATAAACGTTCTGGATCAAATCCAATCCATTCCGGAGATGTCAAGAATTCCCAAGCCCATGGAATTGCCTCTTGTTTAAAATAATCTCCAATCGAGAAGTTACCAAGCATTTCAAAGAATGTATGATGACGAGCTGTCTTACCTACATTTTCAATATCATTTGTACGAATAGACTTCTGCGCATTCGCAATACGAGCACTCTTTGGTTTTTCTGTACCATCAAAATACTTCTTTAATGCAGATACACCTGCGTTGATCCAAAGCAGAGTTGGATCATCATGTGGAATCAGACTCGCACCTGGTTCGATCATAAATCCCTTTGACTTAAAGAAGTCAAGGAACATCTGACGAATCTGATTACCAGTTAAATTTCTTTCGTTCATAAATTCCTCCTAAAACATAAAAAACGTTCCTATATACAGGAACGTATAATACGCGGTACCATCCTGATTCATATATCTATGTATGATATATGCACCTTAATTACTCTTTTAACGCAAGATTACGGCATCGATTAAATGCTCTCCGAAGTAGCTTCATTCCCAATATACGGAAGAATTCACACCTACCTTCTTCTCTCTTTGCGCAGTTTTGGAAACTACTTATCTTCATCAACAATTTACACGTCTATATTACCACAAATATTAACTGAAATATATTTTTTTATTTTGTTTTTATGGTACATTTTGCGATAAAAAAAAGCTATAATACTGACTTAGCGCATGTTCAAAAAAATCATAGAGAGAGGATATATGAGATTTCAAAAACATAGAATAATAGCAGCACTAACTGCATTTGCTCTAGCAGGTTGTACGGTCGGCGGTCCAAATGCGGCAACCGTTCAAAAGAACGAGCAAAAAAAGAATGAAGACTATTTAATCGGAGTAATTCAATTTGCCGTTCATCCAGCTTTAGATGAAGCTACTAGAGGATTTGTCGATGAATTAAAAGAGAATCTAAATTTAGAAGACAAAAACTTTGATATCCAAATTGCAGCAGGAGACTCTGCTACCTGTACTACTATCGCAAACGCTTTAGTATCGGAAAACTGTGACATTATATTAGCGAATGCTACAGCTTCATTACAAGCTGCTTCATCCGCAACAACCTCAATTCCTATTCTTGGTACAGCTGTCACAGAATATGGTATTGCTCTTGGAATGGAGGATTTCGATGGAACAACAGGCATTAATGTATCTGGGACAGCCGATCTTGCTCCACTTGATCAACAAGTTTCACTATTTGATGAACTGATTCCAAATGCACAGAATATAGGCATTCTATATTGTTCTGCAGAAGCAAACTCCGTTTATCAGGCTACCGAAGTTAAAAAACGATTGGAAGCCAAAGGCAAGAATGTTTCCTTTTATACATTTGCTGATACAAATGATGTATCACAAGTAACACAGAATGCCTGTCTTGAAAACGATGCACTCTATATTCCGACTGATAATACAGCTGCTTCTTGTACAGAAACAATCGATAACATAGCCTCTATCCATCAAATACCTATTATTACAGGCGACAACCTTGTTATGAAAACATGTGGTATTGCTACCGTTTCGATTGATTATTATGACCTGGGTCGTACAACAGGTAAAATGGCAGCACGTATCTTAAAAAGAAAAGATAAAATTGAAGAAATGCCTATCGAATATTGTGAAAACACCAATAAAGAATACAATCCAGAAAGATGTCAAAAACTCGGCATTACAGTACCGGATTCAAAAAAATAAATAATAATGGGAGGAAAATATGAATACAATTCTTTTTGCGAAAGGCGGACTTGAGATAACAAGTCTATTCGCATCATTCCCTAGTGGAATTGCACAAGGTCTTATATGGGGGATTATGGCACTCGGTGTCTATATTACATTCCGCATGCTAGATTTTGCAGATTTAACAGTTGATGGTTCCTTCACTACTGGTGGTGCAGTAGCTGTAATGTTGATCTTAAATGATTGGAATCCTTGGATTGCTTTAGGATGTGCTTTCGTTGCTGGATTAATTGCCGGTGCAGTTACAGGTCTATTACATACTAAACTTGGAATTCCCGCTATTTTGTCAGGAATTCTAACACAATTCGCACTTTACTCAATTAACTTAGCAATTATGGGATTTACAGCTAATAAAGCAGTTAGTGTCGATCGTTTTGCATTAGCTATTTCCTCCCGTTATATTGTTCAAGGTATTATTTGTGGTATTGTACTATCTCTTATTCTTGTTGCCGTACTCTATTGGTACTTTGGTACAGAACATGGCTCTGCAATGCGTGCCACTGGTAATAATCCTGCAATGTCGAAAGCACAAGGTATCAATATTTCTTCCATGAAAGTTATTGGTCTAGCTCTTTCTAACGGTCTAGTTGCATTTGCTGGAGGACTGATGGCACAGTTCCAAGGATATGCAGATATCAATATGGGACGAGGATCGATTGTCATTGGTCTAGCTGCTGTTATCATGGGTGAAGTTATCGGTGAAGCTCTTTTAGGAAAACGTTTAAAGTTTTCAGGCCGTCTCTTATCTGTTGTCTTAGGTGGTATCCTGTATTACCTTGTTGTTGACATTGCTCTTTGGTTGAAGATTGATTCGAATATGCTCAAACTTATCACAGCCATCATTGTTGCAGCTTTTCTTGCTGTTCCATATTTAAGGAACTTATCTAAATCCTCATTTAGTAAAGCAGCAAAAAACTCGCAAAAGGAGATTCATTAATATGAAGAACATGTTGGAATTAAGAAATGTATGTAAAACTTTTAATCAGGGTACAATCAACGAAAAACATGCTCTGAACGAAATCAATCTCACTATGCAAGAAGGTGACTTCGTCACTGTTATCGGTGGTAACGGTGCTGGTAAATCCACAGTTCTGAATGCAATTGCAGGTGTATGGCCAATTGACTCTGGAGCGATTATTGTAGATGACAAAAATATTACCGGTCTTCCTGATTTTAAACGTGCCCCATATATCGGACGTGTCTTCCAAGACCCAATGATGGGAACTGCCCCAGATATGCAGATTGATGAAAATCTTGCCCTTGCTGCAAGAAGAGGAAAACCTAGATCTCTACGTTGGGGAGTTACAAAGAAGGAACAAGAAGAATACAGAAGATTATTAAAAGATCTTGACTTAGGTCTTGAAGATCGGTTAACTCAAAAAGTCGGGGTCTTATCGGGAGGTCAGAGACAAGCTCTAACATTGCTGATGGCCTCTATGCAAAAACCTAAATTACTTCTTCTAGATGAACATACAGCAGCACTTGATCCGAAAACAGCAAAAAAAGTACTAGATTTAACCCGAACGATTGTGGAACGTAATCGCCTGACAGCACTCATGGTAACGCATAATATGCGTGATGCCATCCAAACAGGCAACCGTCTTATTATGATGGATCATGGTCATATTATTTTTGAAGTTCATGGCGAAGAAAAGAAACGGCTTACCGTTGATGATCTTCTAAAGAAATTCTCTGAAGTTTCGGGTGAAGAATTTGTAGATGATAAAGCCTTACTTTCTAGATGATTAAAATATGAAAAAGGGGCTGTAACGATTGAGTGAATTTGGTTAATTCATTCAAGGCGTACAGCC